>DATHGO010000100.1:0-9723 GCA_035317585.1 Gemmatimonadaceae bacterium
TCCCCGCGCGCGACGGGCCGCGCCGGCCGAACATCGCGACCGGAAACGTTCAGCTGCCGGCGGTGAAGGATTACGAGCAGGTCGATCGCGAGATCGTCGCGACCCTGCACCCGACCGTCGCGTGGTTTATCGGTCTTGGCGTTGCGGTGTTCTTCCTGCTCATCGGAATCGGCGCCTGGATGTACCAGATCTACAGCGGTCTGGGCGTCGCCGGGTACAACCCGCCGGTGATGTGGGGCGTGTACATCATTACGTTCGTCTTCTGGATTGGTATCGGCCACGCCGGTACGCTGATCTCGGCGATCCTCTATCTCTTCCGAGCCGGGTTTCGTACGACGATCTACCGGTGCGCCGAAGCGATGACGGTGTTCGCCGTTATGACGGCGGCCCTGTTCCCGATTCTCCACCTTGGCCGCCCCTGGAAGTTCTTCTGGCTCGTTCCCTATCCGAACTGGCGCTACATCTGGCCGCAGTTCAAGAGCCCGCTGGTGTGGGACGTGTTCGCGATCCTCACGTACTTCACGATTTCGAGCACTTTCCTTTTCATCGGCCTGATCCCTGACATCGCGGTGCTGCGGGACCGCGAAAACATCAGCCCGATCAGAAAGCGCATCTTCTCGGTGCTTTCTCTTGGCTGGCGCAACACAGACAATGAGTGGCGGCACTTCGCGCGGGCATATCTGTTCCTCGCCGCGTTTTCGACGCCGCTAGTGCTGTCGGTGCACTCCGTCGTGTCATTCGACTTCGCAATGTCGCTGGTGCCGGGATGGCACACGACGATTTTCGCGCCCTACTTCGTAGCCGGCGCGATCTTCTCCGGAATGGGGATGGTCTTCACGATCATCATTCCGCTCAGGAAGTGGTTCGGGCTCAGGCACTATGTCACGATCAATCATCTCGATGCCGCGGCGAAGCTGGCGCTGTTCACGTCGCTCGTTGTCGGCTGTGCCTACATGTCGGAGTGGTTCGTGGCGTGGTACAGCGGCAATGAATTCGAGAAAAGCTTCTTCGCAAATCGCATCTGGGGACAGTGGTGGTGGGCCTCGGCGATTCTGTACACCTGCAACATGGTCCTCCCGCTATCCCTCTTCGTACAGAAACTACGGCGAAACGCAGCCTGGCTATTCATCATCTCGTTCACGATCAACATCGGCATGTGGTTCGAGCGGTTCGTGATCGTCGTGCCATCGCTGTCCCATGAATTCGAGCCGTGGCAGTGGACGAGCTACCGCCCGACGTGGGTGGACTACGCGATCCTCGCCGGAAGCTTCGGCTGGTTTTCGATGTGGTTCCTGCTGTTCATCAAGCAGCTTCCGGTGATCGCAATCGCGGAAGTGAAGGAGATCGTTCCGCCGCGGCTCAGAAGACAGCACCCGCACGGAATAGACGCGACCGGGAGGCACTTCGAGTTCGAGCCGGACACGCCTGGAGAGTACGCCTGATGCGCGGCGTTCTGGGTGCGTTCCGCGAGCTCGACGCCGCCGTCAGCGCGATCGAAGCGCTCAAGGAGAAGAACGTAGGCGCAATTCGCGTCTACACGCCGACGCCTCGTCACGAGCTGGAAGAAGCGATCGGAGCGCCACCGAGTCCCGTGCGACGCTTCACGCTCATCGGTGGCCTGCTGGGTGTGACATTCGGCTACTGGATCGCGATCTGGGTATCGGACTATTGGCCGCTGGTTGTTGGCGGGAAGCCGATCGCGTCGTGGGTGCCGTACACGGTATTCGGCTTCGAGGTGATGGTGCTCATTGGCGGGCTCTCGACCGTAGTCGGACTCCTCATCAACTCACGCATTCCGCGGCTCACGATGATGGTCGGATACGACCCTCGCTTCAGTCACGGCGATTACGGAATCTGGGTTGAGTGTCCTCCCGAGAAGGCGAGGACGGCTGAGGAGCTTCTGCGCGAGCACGGCGCGGTGGAGGTGCGGCGTGAGCGCTAGAATGAACGTGCTTGTGTTGGCGATTCCGCTCATGATGCTCACCGCGTGCGAATGGTTCACCGACTTCAAGCGCCAGCCATCGATCTGGACATGGGAGCCGCTGAAGGACACGCTCACGCCATCGCGCGGAAATCCGCAGATGTCGGTTCCAACGACGGGAACCGCGGTCGCGGGGTTCCAGGTTTCATACGGAGCATTCCCGGCCACGATCGATTCCATGGCCGCACTCAGGAACCCAACGCCCGCATCCGACTCGTCTCTAGCCAATGGCAGGAAATACTTTCAGATCAATTGCGCCGTCTGCCACGGCGAGCGCGCGATGGGAGATGGTACGGCGACCAAGTTCGGAATGCCGGGAATCAATCTTACGACGGACATGACCAAGGCACGCACCGATGGATACATCTTCGGGATGATTCGGAATGGGCGCGGCCTCATGCCCCCGTACAACAGGATCGAGGAGATGGACCGCTGGGATGTCGTGAACTATGTGAGGGCACTCCAGGGTGTTAATGGAAAAACTGTGGCTGTTGGACCTCTCGCTCCGCCGGGGGTGACGGGTGACAAGGTTCCCGGTCCCACGAGATTGGGACCGAACGTGCCGGCTCCGTTTTTCAATCCGCGCATTTTGTTGAGTGGCGCACAACAGGCTGTTGCTGGTGCCGCGAACCAGGCCGCGCCTGCGCAAGGGATTTCTGCCGCCGCGCCGTCAGATACGACACAGCGTGGTCGTGCCGATTCCGGGAAGGCGAAATCCGATAGCACTCGCGCCAAGGTGATTCGATGAGCGCGCACGACGCTCACGCTCCGAGCAGAGAGGAAGTGCTCGTCGGGATCGATCGGCCCACGCCACCGATTCTGAAAACGATCTCTCTCGTGCTGGCGGCCATTGGATTGCTCGTGTTTGTAGTCGGGCTGTTCGTGAATCCCGATCGAGTGTGGCAGTCGCTGCTGGTCAGCTGGCTCTACTTCACATCGATCTCGTCGGCGGGAGTGATGTTCGTCGCTGTACAACGAATCACGACGGCGCGATGGTCGAGGCCTATCATCCGATTCCTCGAGGGTTACGTCGCATTCCTGCCCATCGCTTTCGTGCTGCTCCTCCTGATCATCTTCGTTGGCCGACATCACATCTTCTGGTGGTCGAACCACGTCCCGGATATTCCAGAGAAGCGTGTCTATCTAAACCCGCCATTTTTTCTCACGCGGGTGACTGTTGTCTTTCTGATAATCACGCTACTGAGCCTCTGGTACATCTATACCTCGGTGCGCCTCGACGTCGGAATCGTTCCGGAGGGCGGCGCGAACTGGGCGCGCGGGCTCCGCGAGCGGATGCGGAGGGGATACCGTGACGAGCGTCGCGAGCTTCACTCGACGCACTCGCTACAAGGCAAGCTCGCGGTCTTCCTCGGGTTTGCGTTTGCGTTCGGATGGATCCTGTTGTCGTGGGATCTCTCGATGTCGCTCGACCCGCATTTTCAGAGCACCATGTACGGTTGGTGGTTCTTCATGGGAGCATGGGTTACCGCGCTCGCCAGTTGGACACTGATCACCATGGCGTGGCGCAGGTACCTTGGCCGCTACGATCTGATCCAGGACAAGCACTTCCACGACCTGGGCAAGCTCTGCTTCGCTTTCACTGCGTTCTGGGGCTACCTCACCTTCGCGCAGTATCTCGTGATTTGGTACGGCAATCTCGGTGAGGAGACCCACTGGCCAAGGCTTCGTCTCATCGAGGGTTGGCGCGTGCCGACGCTGTTTACGGTTGCGTTGATGTTCGTCTTGCCCTTCTTCGGCCTGCTCTCGCGTGCGGCAAAAGTGTTTCTTCCTACGCTCGTTCTTTTTGCAAGCTGCACGGTCGTCGGATTGTGGATGCATCGTTATCTGGAGGTTTATCCGTCCATCTACGGTGTCGTCACCAATATCCCGCTCGGCGTATGGGAGATCGGCGTAGCGGCCGGACTCCTCGGCATGTGGGGATTCTGCTATCTCGCGTTTATGGATGCGTTCCCGAGGGTGCGTGTGTTGTTGATGACCTCGCCCTATCGCGATGAGGTCCAGGTCCCGGTGGATCCGCGCACCATGGAGCCGCTGCCGGCGCACGAATAGTGACGGGTGCGATCGGCAATTCCCGAGAGCCGCGACACATGCGCGTTGTCTCCGCGCCGCGTGTACGTCTATATTTCGCGTCGAGGGGCGTTAGCTCAGCTGGGAGAGCGCCTGGTTTGCAACCAGGAGGTCGCAGGTTCGATCCCTGTACGCTCCATTTCGTCGCGGCTGTTCGTTGCCCTGTCCGCCCCGGATCGCCGTGCCGTGCGGACTTGAGAGGGCCGGGATTACATGTAATCCCAACACGGCATCCCCATAATTGCGTCTGGGGATATGACCGGGCGCGCTCAATGTTGCAACGAATTCCGCTGCGCCGACGTGCGCGGCGGCAAGATCGGGCCTTCTACCAGTTCTAAGTGAGGTTGCCGCGTTGATACGTCGTCGGTTTGCGTGAGCTCCGCGATGAGCGTCCACACACCTGGCGAGTCAAACTATGACGAGTGGGCGCGCCTGGTGGCGACCTCACCCGACGGTAGCATCTATGCGACCGCTGAATACCTCGACTCTCTTTGTGTCGCGGCAGGAGGAAATTTCGCATCCTCGTTGCGCGACGTGGTGAGGAACTCGTGGGTGGCATACCCTTCTACGAGCGGATGTCGCGCAAAAGGGTGGTTGTCAGTCCCAGGCTTCTTCTTTAGCTCGCGCACGTGAAGGGCTCGCCGAGTGGCGGGGCCTAGAGTCGTTCGGTTCTTGACGAAGCTATCCGGAAAGGGCGCTAGGGGTTTCAGTTTCTTTTGCCGATTTACGACCTCGGCTCAAACCCGGAAGGCCGGGGCCGAGCACCTGCGTGCCGAGATTGAAGGGACCGTTTCCGCCGAACCTGACGATCGCGTTGCGATGACGCCCGGATTTGGAGCGTGATCTAGAACCCTCCATAGGGACGGGAGCTTCATAAAGCTTGCTGGATCGTGCGGGCGTTGCAATGTTGGTTCTCTCGCAATGGAGGGTCATTGTTCCCTCGCCGCTTCCAGTCCGTCGCATGACTGATCCGATTGGCCCGATTCGACAAGCTGTCGCCGGCCGCTACGCGATCGAGCGCGAAATCGGACAGGGCGCGTTCGCTACGGTTTACCTCGCCAGAGACCTTCGCCACGACCGTTACGTCGCCTTCAAGATCTTGAACGCCGACCCAAGCTCAGAAACGGGCGAGCTTCGCTTTCTAAGGGAAATCCGGATGCTCGCCAGCCTTCAGCACCCGAACATTCTTCCGCTGATCGACTCGGGTCACGCCGAGGCGATGCTTTATTACGTAATGCCCTACGTGACTGGGGAATCGCTGCGTGGTCGAATTGGGCGAGAACGCCAGCTCGCCTTCGATGCCGCGGTCGCGATTGCGCGTGAGGCGTCGGATGCGCTTGAGTGCGCCCACCAGAAAGGAATCATTCATCGCGACATCAAACCGGAGAACATTCTGCTCTCGGCCGGGCATCCGGTGATTGCCGACTTCGGCATTGCGCGCGCCATCGATCTTGCGGGCGTTCGTCAGCTCACGCGAACCGGAATCGGCAGTCCGGGCACTCCGGCCTACATGAGCCCCGAACAACTGATGGGAGACAAGGAAGTCGACCGTCGCACCGATATCTATAGCCTCGGCGCCGTCCTCTTCGAAATGCTGACCGGCAAGCCACCGTTCGGCGGAAAGGATGGGCTCGTCAAACGATTCACTGAGCCGCCGCCATTGCCATCAGCGTTTCGCTCACACGTTCCGCCAGCGTTGGACACTATCGTCACCAAAGCCTTGGCCCGCGATCCGAGAGACCGGTATTCGACTGCTGCGGACCTGGCGGCGGCGCTCGAGGGCGGATCGCTCGCTCCATCGGCCGACCTCACGCCGGCGACGGACGGAGTCCGCGCGAACTCACTCTCTTCCTCGGAAAATGGTCGCAGCGGGACGCCACCGACCGGAGCTTTGGCTTCAGACAATCGCGAGCATTCCAGTGGCGCGGAGCGCGCCCCGCTTTCGGATCCAATCCGAGTGGTCGGACCGTCGCAAGGCACGACCCCCAGCGAATTCAGCGCCCACCAGCTGCCGTTTCCTGTGGAAACGCCGACTCCCCGTCGGCTCCGAACCGGAACTCGCGTGGCGGCGGTCCTGGCCTCGGTGGCGGCTATAGTCGCTGTCGTATTGGCTTGGTCCCTTGGACACCGATCTGGAGGCTTCGCTCCGGCACCGGCGCGAAGATGGGATCTCGTGCTTCCCGATTCTGCGCCGCTGTCGTTTGTGGGGTCAGCTTCGCTCGGAATCGGGCGACCATCGCTGGCGCTCGCGCCCGATGGGAGCCGCCTTGTCTACGTAGGCCAAGCCGGCAGAACGACTATGCTTTACTATCACGACCTCGACAAGCCCGGTTTCACGCGCCTCGACGGGACCGACGGCGCTTATTACCCGTTCTTCTCTCCGAATGGGAACTGGGTCGCGTTCTATGCCGACGGCTTCCTGAAGAAGATATCGGTTCCTGAAGGCCAGCTGATCACGCTCGCACGGGTGAAGGACCCGATGGGTGGGGACTGGGCCGCGGATGGACGCATACTCGTTGCCGATGATCAGGGCACGCAACCGGCGTGGGTGTCCGATGCGGGCGGAGTGCTTCAGCCCATCCAACTCGTGGAAAAGCTAGCACGCCAATGGCGTTATCCGCGTCTGCTTCCGGGCGGGGCATGGGCACTTCACACGGACTGGGACGGCTCACTCACTATCAGTTCGGTTAAGTCGGGACGCGCCTTCGGAGTCACGAGCGAGGGCGTCACTCGTCGCGACTCGACAGACGTGTCCAAACTGGTTTTTGGTACGAATCCAGTGTATGTCCCGAGCGGCCATATCGTTTATCTCTCCGGAGCCGGTGGAGTTCTCATGGCTCTCCCCTTCGACGCTGAGCGGCTGCAGGTGCTGGGTCCTGCCGCGCCGGTGCTCCAGGGTGTACGACAGGAAGCGGAGGGCGGTGGGGGTCAGTTCGCAATTGCGCACGACGGTACATTGATTTATGCACCCGGCGCTGACGCCGGGGTCAGCCAGCTCGTCTGGTTAGAGCCGCCCTCAAAGCAGGATACGTTGCCCTTCCCGAAGGCAAAGTATGGCAGCTTCGATTTGTCCCCGGATGGCAAGCAGATTCTTGTTCGCGTGCAATCGGCGTCGGGACGAGGCGAACTATGGCTGTTCGATATCGATAGGGGCTCGCAGACTCGAATCAACACGAAAGGAACTCCTCTCTACACCCCGCGTTGGTGGCCCGATGGCAAGCACATTCTGTTTGCGGAATTTACCCCAGCGGGGGGCCTATCGGCTCCAGTAGTTCGTCAAACAGCAGAAAGTTTTTCTCGACGGGACACGTTGGTCACCGCCGCGATCGAGGTTGTTCCTTCGCCCCATGGGAAGAGTCTTGCGGTCACGGGTTGGCGCAATCAGCCAGGCATGTGGGTCATTCCGACCGAAGGAAACGCTGGTCGGCCGGTGCAACTCGTCCCAGGGCCGATTTTCTTCATGTCGTTCTCGCCCGACGGGCGGTGGATCGTTTACGGTGTACCCGATCCCCCGGGGGTTTATGTTAGCAGCACGGAAACCCCGGACGAGCGGCACCCAATCTCTGCCAACGGTGGAGAAGAGCCGAGATGGTCCCCGCGTGGCGATCAGATTATTTACAGGAATCGCGAGCAGTGGTTCGCGGTCGATGTAACCACCCGCACCGGCTTCCATGCCAGTCGACCCAGACTGCTGTTCAACGGTCCGTATTTGAACGTCCCGGGCTGGTCGCACGACATCTCGCCCGATGGTCGCCGACAACTTTTGCTGCTCGGTCCGCGCGAAGAGACTTCCAATCGTCTGGTTGCTGTGACCGACTGGCTTTCGGAGGTGAGGCGTCTAGCTCCGGCCGGCAACTAGTATATCGGGAGATCGTCGAAGCTGACGATCGCGTTGCCATCACCCTGAATTGGAGCGTGATCGAGAGCGCTCTCCGCTCGGTGCACCAGCTCGGCGACGTTGACTTTCGAGGCCGCGAGATCCGAGACGGCCGAATAACCGACGCGCAGTCGAACCTGGCCGGCGATTGTCTTTTTCTTCGACGCGTGGTCGAGCTCTCGTTGCAGCCTCGCCACCAGCAGTCGCGCGCCCGCGGCATCGGTATCGGGCGCCAGAATCGCGAGCCGCAAGTCACCGACGTGACCGACGACGTCAGACTGCCGGCTCTGCTCGCGAAATACGTGGGCGACGTCGGCGAAGCCGACGAGGCTCTCCTTCCACAACATGCTCGATCCTATTTCGCGATCATGTACTTGAGGAGCGAACGCCACGCAGGCAAACGGCTCATGTTTTCTGAGCGCGCGAGCGCCGAGCTTTCCCGCGAGCTGCCGTAAGCCGAATGATGTATAGAGCCCGGTTGTGGAATTGACGAAGTCCTCGGTACGCGCCACAACGAGCTCGCTCCGCGCGTGAAGGAATGTCTCGAGCTTGATGAAAATCGGTTCGAGATCGACCGGGTGACTGCAGTATTCCCACGCGCCGGCGTTGAAGGCGGCAATGCGCGCGCGAGGGTCGACTGGCGTGGGGGATGTGATCACGACGGGCACAGAGTGATCGAACTGTGCGCCCTCCCGGATGGCGCGACAGACGTCGATCGCTCTCACATCGTTGAGGGATTCATCGAGGACCAGGAGGTCGTGATTGGCGAGACGCGCCAGCTCCATCGTTTGCACGCCCGAGCGCGTATGCGCGACGACGTAGCCGTGCTGCTGGAAGACGCTCTCCAAGGCTCTGCTCATCCAATCGTCGCTGCAGGCAATCAGGGCGAGCGGCGGACGTTCCTGGGACAGTTCCATCGAGGCTCCTCTTCGGTAGCCCGACTGGCTTGGCGCCTTCCCAGCGCTTTAGCCTCGTAGCTTTGCGTCGCCACCTTTCGGTGGGTTTGCCGGTTTTCGGAGGTGCTAACCTGTCCGGACCTTGGCCGGTACAGGCTGAGCATGGGGTCTATTTTGGAGACGATTGAGCGAGCGCCGCGATACTGGGGGAAACCCCCTTGGCGGATGGCTCTAAGGGGTGGTGGAAGAGCTAAACTATTGCTAGATATAAACTTACTGCATCACTGGCAGCGACAGGACGAAAGAGAAGCGCGTCCCTTCGGTGCCGGTGTCGACTTGCAGGGTGCTACCCATGGCTTCGACCAGGGTGCGCACGATCGCGAGCCCGAGACCGGCGCTGGAGAAGCGAAGCTTCACGCCTTCGGGTGGGAACCCGTAGCACAGTCTCTCGAGCACCTCGTCAGGGATGCCGGGCCCGGTATCCTCTACCCAGAACTCGGCCCGGTCTCCCGAGATCTCGCTGCAGCCCATCGCGACCGAACCCGCGTCGGTGTAACGGAGCGCATTGGATGCGAGATTGAGAAGCGCCTGTTGGATCGCCGACGAGTGTCCGATTCGGATGTCGTTGTCAGGGAACTCAACGCCAAGAGGAATCCCTTTCTCCTCGCACATCGGCTGAACGATCGTGCTCACCGAATGCATGGTCTCGCTAACGGAGAACGGCATCGGCTCCCCCTGTACGAGGTCCTCGCCGCGCGCCGCACTAATGAGATTTGAAACCGTGGTGCTCAATCCGAATGCGGCGCCGTAAATGAGTCCGAGCTGTCGCTCCCTGATCGAGTTGGGTGACGCCTTTTCAGCGCGACGGAGTGCATCGACCA
>DATHGO010000101.1:0-10563 GCA_035317585.1 Gemmatimonadaceae bacterium
AGACCTCATGCTCCGCCTGCTCTGTGTTGCGCTACGAAGCGCCAGTTCTACGACGCCTCCACTCCGAAACGAACAACAACAGGAGCATGACCGACGAAAGTGCGGAGAGCGAGATGTTCAAAGTCTCATACGCCGGACCAGAGGCGCAGATATCAGCTTCTAGTTCACTACTTCGGGACGTCGCAGAGGGAACTCGGAGCACAGGCAACTGCTTGTGTCATCACGCCATCTAATGGCGTCCCGACGTTCTGAGCCTGACAGCTGGCGACTTTGGTCAGCTACCGGCTGGTGGCGTGTTCAGTTGCAGTGGAGACGGTCTCATCATGATAGCACCGACTGCAGAGGCCTTGCGCCGATATATCGTCCGTTATAACTTCTGGCCGAAAGATATATCGCCAGTACTATCATAGGCGTTAGCTGACGCCTCACTGGCGCGATAGATCCAACCTGGAGGGGGTTAATCGATGGACGAGAGAAACTGTAGGCCTGGGTTCGCTTGGGCTTTCGGGATGCGGCCGGAGAACTTTGGATTTGACGCCGGCACTTTTTGGGGCGGTCGCGGCAAGTCGCGTGGCGGGCCGTTCGGTGGCGGTAGGATGTTCGACCAGGGGCACCTGAAGTTCGTGATTCTTCGCCTTCTCGACGAGAAGCCGCGTCACGGCTACGAGATCATCAAGGAGATCGAGGAGCGCTTCGGTGGCATGTATTCGCCGAGCCCGGGAACGGTTTATCCGACGCTCACGATGCTCGAGGACCTGGGCTACGCGCGAGCGAGACCGGAGGAGAGCGGCAAGAAGATTTACGAGATCACCGAAGAAGGGCGCGCGCACCTCGCTGAGAACCAGCCGCTGATCGATGATATCTTCTCGCGGATCGCCGAGTTTGCCCAGAACATTTTCGGAGAGCCGATGATGGAAGTGCACCGCGGATTCAAGAACATCGGCAAGGCGATCTATGCATCGAAGACCTCGACGAGGACCCCAGAGCAAATAAAGAAGATCAAGGAAATCCTCGACCGCGCCGCCAGCGAGATCGAAGGCGTCTGAGGGACCGGTGGTCGCTGTTCAGAGCGCCCGCATGAGTAGCAGCGCGTGAATCCTCACCGACCCGCCCGAACGGTCGGTTGGCGTGGATTCTGAACTGTTCGTCTCGAGCGCGGCGATGGCCTCAAGCCACTCGTCGCCAGGTAGATCTGAATGCAACAGCGAATCGAGCTCCAGTTCGACAGCGGCGCACTGTTGGGTGGTAGCGACTCTTCGGGCGCGAGCCGCGGTGACCGATCGGGTCGCTCGCAGATGCGGCGGCGCGCTTTGAATCGCCAGGTCAATCCGACTCGTGATTTGCCGTCGCCGCACCGTGCTCGGTGCTCCAACTCCTGCTGCCGCTGACGCTCTCTCGCGCGTATTCCAGGCGTGTAACGCGCGAAGGGCACGCTCGGAATCGTCGGCATCAGTCGGGATCTCATCACTACTGGCGCTCAGGCACGCCACGATTTGATCGTCGAGACCAGTCGACACCTCGTCTCCGATTTCCACCACAAGCTGCGGCCGGTCATTCGAGGCAATCGCGGCAATGAAGCCAGAGCGGGTCGCGCTGACCGTCGCGACGAGGGTGTCATCGCGATTCACGTCATCAGATGTGACCCAGGTCTGAAGAATGGAGCGCAGGCGCTCGGCCTTCGCAGGCGTGCTCTCGGGCAATGAGTCGCCTGCTATCGACGAGGCACTTTCGACTCGATCCGGGTCGGACAAAGGATCTGGTGCACTCGTTCCGACGGAGCTTCGGGCGATGGTCCATTTGTGCTGCACGATCATCTCGGTCTCGAGCGCTGCGGCAGCGCTTCGAGGGGGACGCAACAGATGAACGCTGACGCGCCGGTGCTGCGACCCCATTCTGGCGACACGTCCCACTCGCTGCTCCATTCGCGCCAGCGTCCACGGGACATCCAGGTGCACGACCACCTGGGCATCCTGAAGATTCACTCCCTCGCTCAGCAGGTCCGTCGTTAGAAGCAGGTCAATCGTTTCGGCGGGTCCTGGCACCGGAAAGTGGCTCGCGCGCGGCGCGAAACGACCGATTGCTTCGCCCCGTGTGAGTGCGCCTCCCACGACTCTCGCGCCGTGAGACGTGAGCATCGCAACTCGCCCCGCAGCGGCCAATCGGCGAAATAGCATGGACACTGTCTCAGAGTACTGAGCGAAGGCGACGATCTTTGCGGCGGCGTGCGATGTCCTGATTTCCGTCATGATTTCGGCGCGCTCCGCGTCCAGCGCACTGGCGGAAGAGAACCGCGCGAGAAACTGCTGCAACGCGTTCAGGTGCACGCGAATGGCCTCGAGCAATTCAGTGTGTTCCGCTATCGGCGCGGACAGAAGCGCCGGAAATCCCAGTTGCAGCGCGCCCTCGCCGTAAGTCCACGTCTCCAGCTCGCGCGCGGTTGGATAGGTGCCGGCTTCCAACGAGGCGCAGAGTGCCGTCGCCCGAGCGATACGGCGTCGAACCGCTTCGTTGAGTGCGGCTTCGCTCGACGCCCACTGGTGCACCAGACCTC
Organism: Gemmatimonadaceae bacterium; assembly: GCA_035317585.1. Classification (GTDB taxonomy): domain Bacteria; phylum Gemmatimonadota; class Gemmatimonadetes; order Gemmatimonadales; family Gemmatimonadaceae; genus UBA4720. Next base: position 2,552 of record DATHGO010000101.1, read on the forward strand.
GACCGATGAGAACACCGCCGAGTCCCCCATCGCGGACGGGAAGTGGCGGCGGAAGATTCATCAACTCGTCGACCACGCTCGCTCTGTCCGAGAGCTGACGATGTTTCGCTGGCAGCACGGTGGGAATCATCAACGTTCCCTCCAAGTGCGCCTGCTCGCGGCGCACGACACATAGCCCGAGCTCGGCGGATGTCAGTGATTGTGCCCTCGATCCCAGAAACAAAGACAACAGTGCTACCAGATCGGATCGTCGATTATGAATCGGAGTCGCGCTCAGCAGCAGCACCCGCGCTCCTCGGACGAGCGATGCGAGCGCGAAGTATCTGTTCGTCGCCGGGTTTCTCACGTGGTGCGCTTCGTCCACGATGACGAGATCGTACCGCTCTCGCTCGGGCGCCGCGCCACGACGACTGCGCAGGTCGTTCGCATCCGCGCGGCTCAACGCCTCGAACGTGACTATGTCCGCAACTGTTCGCGTTGTCGCGAGCGCATCACGCCACATCGAAGCAAGCGCCGCGGGAGTGACGACCAGGCAACGCGCGTATTGCTGGGCGACCGCAGTTGCAACGTAGGTCTTACCCATACCAACATCATCGCAGAGCAGCGCTCCATTGAATTGTTCCAGAGCGGCTCGCAAGCGTGTTGCCGCCGAACTCTGGTGCGGCTGGAGTGAGATCGCCCCGACAATTGCCTGCGAGGAAGATTCGGCGAGGAAAAGTCGGGCAATCCGTGATCGAACCGCGGCGGCGGACGCTAGTCGCACTCGTCTGCCCAGGAGAGGAGAGGCTGCACGTCGGTGAGACAGAGTTCGTACGCACCGAGCACAGCCCCCAGAATCTCGTCATCGGCGGGGATATCACCCTGCATCGCCCGTTCGCCAAGCGGCGCCAGCAGGCTGCGAGTACGATCCCAGTCGACAGGAATCGGAAGGAGCGACATGGTCCAGCCCAGGTACCTTCGATAGCCACCGCGTGCTGGCTCGGCGATCGAGTTGAGCCAGGCCGCCGCCAGCGAGCTGTTGAGAAGTGTTGCCAGAGCATGGGCGTCGCTGCTGGTGGCGCAGCTCACGACATAGCAGCTATTCAGGGCGACGAATGACTCGTGCGCCTCGAGGACAGTCGCGCGCGGCGTCAGTCCGAAATCAGCCCAGACAACTCGTGGATGCTGATTCCTTGCGCTCTCGGTGCGGAACACCGACCACCATAGCATTCGCCCGCGAAGATCGCTTCGCGCGCTCAACACGTCACGAAAAGGAAGCAGCCATCGCCGCGCGAGCGGAGGGAGCGCTCGTCGAGGCCGATCGTGCTCGTCATGAGGCCACACCAGATATTCGCGCGGCCCGGCCACCGTCCACTTCTCCAACGTCTCGCCGCGAATGAGCGGGCGAAGCAGGTCGCGCTCGATCAGCCCGGTTCGACCGCCAGCGGATATGGACGCAACGTCTCCATCGATCGACTCGACGCGCACAATGTAGGCGCTGTTGCATCCTGTTTTGACGCCGAGAAGCGGGCGGCCGAAATCGCTGTGAAAGAAAGGAACCCCCGTCCGCGCAACCCGATCGAACGCTCTGCGCGCGAGCGGAGGGACGAGCACCCACGGGCTGCCGGGTGTGCTATCGAAGGGCAACAAGTCGCGAGGGCAGCTCCAGCGTATTGTGCCCTGTCGGGTGCGAACTGCCGCCCTCGCCGCCGGCCTGCAATCAGCAGAGTGGTCCGTCCGCCGGCGAGCGACAAGGAGCGACGGATAAACCGCGGCGTCGAATTGCGAGTGCGATTCGACGAGATCCTCGAGCACGATTACATCGGTGCGGTCGAGCAACAATTGACGGACTCCGCCGCCGGCGAGCGATCGCCATAACTTTGTTGGAAGTAGAAGCGCCAGTGTGCCGCCGGGCCGGAGCAGCTCACACGATCGCTCGACGAAGAGGGCCGCGAGGTCAATTTGAGCCGCGAATCCGCGCCCAGCGCCAGCAGAGCTCGCACCGCTTTCCCAGGCCGCGTTGCGATACACGGTGAAATCCCGCCTCAGCCGCTCGCGCGATGTCTCCGCGATGTGATGCACGCGCACCCACGGCGGATTGCCGATGATGACATCGAACCCTCGGGCGGCGGCCACATCGGAGAAGTGCGCGGCAAAGGAGAAAGGGAGCGCGGCGCCAGCGCGCAGGGATTTTGCTCGCTGTGCGTTCTCTCGGAGACGAGACCTGATACTGGCGAGACGGACCCGCGTCTCCACCTCGGGAGCGTGCCGCTCACCAAACAGATCCCTGCTTCGCAGCGCAATGAGTATCTCTCTACGCTCGGCGCTCAATGTGATTCGCCCGCGCATCAGCACATCGATTGCGGCCGAGCGCTCGAGGCGGTCGAGCGCGCGGGCAAGAATGCGCTTCCTCGGCCCGATGGCTCTCACGTAGCGAGCCCGCAGGCTTACGATTTTACCCCCGCTGGGCAACGTACCGCGATCATCGAACGCTCCGCCGGCGAGCGAATCACCGACGCGAATGTGACGATCGAGATTGGGGAGCGGAGCGATTCGCATCGGGTCGACATCGTCGCTCTCGATCACAACCGACAGCCACAGACGAAGCTCGCAAAGCCAGACAGCCATCGGGTTGAGGTCGACGCCAAAGATCGACGACGTCAGCACCCGCCGCCGGATGTCGGCGATGGAGCCGGATTCACCGTGCTCCCTCCGCAGCGCCGCGATCCGTTCGAGCATGTGGACGAGGAACGCGCCCGATCCGCAGGCGGGATCGAGGACTTTGATGCGGCGAAGAGCATCGATCCGAGCCCCGCTGTCGGGAAGCGATGCGAGGGCGTGCCCGGTGACGTCCTCGACCAGATCCTGGGGCGTGTAGAACGCACCGCTCGTTTTGCGGTCCGGTGCGGCCATAAGAGCTTCGAACGTCTTGCCGAGGATCTCGGGATCTATCGAGGCTTCGGACCAGTCGGCGGAATCTTCGCGTCCACTGAAGCGGTAGTGGGAGAGGAGCGAGCCGAAAGCGTTTCCGAACGATTCGTCGGTGAACACGGAGCAACGTCGCTGCTTCTCCAGGTGAGACCGGGCGAAGAGTCCGCCGTTGAGAAACGGAATTCTCCCGAACTGCTTCGCTCGTATCGAACGCGCACGGACTGCCGTGTTGAGCGTTCCGAAGAAAAGAGGCTCCAGGACTTTCTGCTGGTATCGCCCACCTTCGGAGATGCAACGCGAATACCCGTTGCTCAGAAAACCGAAATCGTCATTGAGCCAGCCTCTGGTCTCGAGAAATGAAAGGAAGATGAGTCGCGAGACATAGAGCAACGCCAACTCTCCCCGCTCCGACTGATTCACTCGGCCGCTCAGGGAATCGGCAAGTTCCGCGACGACGCCTTGGAGGGCGGAAAAGAATCTCCTGGTGATCGCCTCGCGGCCGAGAACATCGAGCCATCTGGAGTGAGTGACCAGATCTGATTCGCCAACGACCGCGGAGAGCGCGCACAGAGTCTCGGCATCACTCGTGTAGAGATTGTCGGTCCTGCATACGAGCGACGCGACTCGAACGCGCGAGGGCGTCGAGGACCAGCATGCAACTGCGAGGTCGCTTGTTACGGGCCGGAATGCGCAGACAATCCAAAGAAATTGTGGAGCGCTGGTCGAAAGCGCCTTTGCCGTGGAGCCAAGAGTTTGTCGGAGGTCGGCAGCGTCATCCAGCTCGAGGACCAGGCCACGGAGACAATCGGTTCCGAGTGCGATCTCGGCGGAGCGGACAGCGTCGGGGAGCCTCAGTGCTGTCCGAGCAATTGCGTCGAGCGGAAGCAAAGTTCCGCTGAAGCCCAGCTCCCTTAGAATCGAGTTGGGCCCCCCGACTGAGCGGACACGTCGCAGAAGTCCAAAAGCGTGCTCGAGACCTTGCACGCATCGAGCGTACCAGGACCACAGTCGCTGATTTACATCATTTGGCGGCTACGCCGCGCGAATCACTGCTGGGGACGCCGCTCCGATTCTAGCTACGGCTCGACCGTCTTCCGCTCCGACAGCAATCTGGTCGTGAACCGCTGGCCTTCACTGATGCGTTCGATCTCGATCGCGGTCGCTTCGACGATCCGCTCGATGCGCGCCATCCGCTCCTGAAGCTCAGGATCTTTCGCCGAGGCGAGGGTCTCTCGTTGACCTCGGGTCTTGCCAAAGAAATAGGCACCCGCAAAGGCTCCAGCGAGGATACCAACGCCGGAGAGAACTCCGATGAGCGCGATGACTACACCAAGATCAGCGGTTTGGCCCATTTGACATTCCTGCCGATAAGTAGAGGCTTGTTGGCAGTACGGAGCGGAGCCGGCAAGAGTTCCAGAGACGCAGTACCCGTTACTGTGATATGTAAGTCCGCCCCTTCCAGCTGACGCGCCGCCCGCGGATTACCGCGGTGAAGAAGATGTAAAGCAGGATCAGAGCACCGAGAGGATAAGCCAGCGCATAGAGTGGGCTCTCTCTTATCGTGACGTAGACCACGATCCACCAGAGAAGCGTCGCACCGCCGGAGATCGCCGCCCACAGCATCAAGGTGCCGCTGGTCGCGAAGCCGAATGCCGCGAGTACCAGCGCCAGTGGCGGAAGCAGCTCGAGCAACGGCGGCATCAACAGGAACAGTGGAAACAGTGTGTGCCCGACTTTCCCAAACGGCATGGAATCCAATCCGCCCGCGAACACGTTCTTCCGCCAGCCGCTGATGATCCCGCCCAGCGAGGCGTACATCCGCGTCGATAGCTGATCGAGGCCGAGCATCAGCACCACTCTCTTGCGCGCAGCAAAGAATTTCTGCGCCAGCATCATGTCTTCGGCCACCGAAGTGCGCACGCTCGCATGACCACCTATTGCGTCATAGCTGTCGTGCGTGACGAAGATGCATTGCCCGTTGGCGATCTTGTCCCTCACGCGTGTCGACCGGGTAACCGACTCCGTGCCCCCATATCGCATCGAGAGAATCGTAAAGATCTGCGGTTGGATCACCTTCTCCCAGAATCCGCCGAGCTGCTGGCGTCCGGCAACGGAGAGAAGCTGAGCCCTGTTGCGGCGCATCGCGTTCATCGAACGTGTCACCAGATCAGCGCCGTGCACCGTGTCTGCGTCGGTGAACTGGAGGACGCTACCGCGCGCGATCTTGGCGCCGGTGGCGCACGCCCACTGCTTGCCGAACCAACCCTCCGGCAGCGGCGGGCTCGCTACTATACGCGCGCGCGGATCACGCTCCGCGGCGTCGCGCGCGATCTGTGCCGTTCCATCCGTGGAGCTGTCGTCGACGACGATCAGCTCGAGATTCGGGTACGTCGTCGAAAGAATCGACGTTACGCAGCGCGCGATGTTGTGCGCTTCGTTGCGCGCGGGAACGATCACGCTGACGAGCGGCGGACTCTCGGGAGGGGTGTCGCTCTCGTCGTCCAGCGAGCGCGAGTGGCGCAACCGGAAATACGTCACCACCGGTGGAATGATCCACGGCAGCGACCAGAGAATGGCGCCTGGAGAATGCATCAACAAAAAAACGGGGCGCCGCAGATCCGCGACGCCCCGCTGGATTGGGAAGAGTTAACGGGCTCCGCCGCCGCCCCCACCTCCAGGCGGACGGCCACCACCACCGCCTCCTCCCATTCCGCCGCCACCACCGCCGGGTCCACCCCCACCACCGGGTTTGCCCCCGCCACCCCCGCCTTGTCCACCGCCACCGGGTGGTCTTCCACCACCGCCTCCACCGCCTTGTCCACCACCGCCGCCGCCACCGGGTGGGCGTCCACCACCACCGCCACCGCCTTGGCCACCACCGCCCTGACCGCCGCCACCACCACCGGGTTTACCACCACCACCACCGCCGCCGGGCTTACCACCACCGCCACCACCTTGTCCGCCGCCGGGTTTACCACCGCCGCCTCCACCACCTTGTCCACCGCCGCCGCCACCACCGGGGCGACCTCCACCACCGCCTTGGCCGCCGGAAGAACCACCGCCGCCCGGGGCGCCACCTCCACCGCCTGGACCACGGCCGCCGCCAGGTCCGCCACTACCACCGGACCCGCCACCGCCCTTCGCACCGAACTTCTCTTCCGTACCAGCCATTCTTATACCCTCCGAATTGGTTGTTACAAGAGCGACAAAAGCAATGCATGTGCCATATTAGACGACATGCAAACAGTAAATTCACTGCGTAATTCGCGCCACAGATAACAATTCAGTGCCAGTAAATCATTATCGTCGCGCGAAGCCGCTCGAGTCGGGCGCGCGCGTCGCGCTCGTCGCGCCAGCTGGTCCGCTGCAAAAACCTGAAGAACTTCCACGCGCGCAGGAAAACGCGCGCGCATTTGGCTGGGAACCGATCGTCGCGCCGCACGCGACGGAACGGACCGGATACCTGGCGGGCCACGACCGCGACAGATTGAACGACATTAACGGCGCTCTGCGAGATCCATCGGTAGACGCGATCTGGTGCTTGCGCGGCGGCTACGGAATGATCCGCATTCTGGCAGGAATCGATTACGACGCGCTGTCGCGCTCGCCGAAAGCGATAATCGGATACTCCGATATCACCGCGCTCCACGCCGCGGTTCAGCGAAAATGCAGACTCATTACCTACCACGGACCAACCGCGCGGGAGCCGCTCACGGATTTCTCGCGCGATTCGTTTGAGCGTGCCATCGTCAGGCAAACGGATCCGTGCGGCACGGCGCCGAACGCGCGAGCGATTACCCACGGCACGGCCGACGGGAGGCTCGTCGGCGGCAATCTCGCGGTCCTCGCATCGCTGTGCGGCACGCCGTTCATGCCCGACCTCAGTGACGGTATTCTCATCCTCGAGGACATCAACGAGCCAGTCTACCGCATCGATCGGATGCTGCAGCAGCTCAAGCTCTCCGGGGTGCTCAACGCGTGCAAAGCGATCGTGTTCGGGGAATGCGTCAAATGCCCCGACGACGCCGGCGGTGGCGGCCGCGGATTCGACACGGTGCTCGGCGAGATCGCGCACGCGCTCGGCGTCCCCTGCCTGGCGGGAATTCCGGTCGGACACATCGATGCGCAGTGGACGCTTCCGCTCGGTGCCATGGCGACGATCGAAACGAAGACGCGCACGCTCACCGTCACATCCTACACATCCTGACGCACGCAATGGCTCACAAGACCGGACAGGACCTGATCGACGAAGCGAAGCAGCAGATAGAGGAAGTGACGCCGGAACAGGTGCGCGACATGCAGGCGCGCAACGAACAGGCGATCTATCTCGATGTCAGAGAGCCCAACGAATGGAATCTTGGGCGGATTCCCCACGCGACTCATTTACCGCGCGGAAATCTCGAAACGAAGGTGGAAGCGATCATCGATCGCGGCCAGAAAGTCGTCATCTACTGCGCGCGCGGGAACCGCTCGGCGCTCGCCGCGCTCACAATGAAGCAGATGGGATACGAGGACGTTGCGTCGATGGCGCGCGGATTTCAGGGCTGGGCGGAGATCGATGGCGAGGTCGAGGGGTGACCGCGGCGAGCGTTATCAAGTCCGAGCCGTTCGATATCCCCTGCGTTGACGGACTGTCGATTCGTGGGGAGGCGTATCTCGCCGAGGTACCGATCGGATCCGTCATCGTCTGTCACGGGTTCAAGGGGTTTGCACACTGGGCGTTCTTTCCTTATCTCGCGCGGACGCTGGCGCAGGATGGTCTCAACGCAATCACGTTCGATTTTTCGGGGAGTGGTATCGGCGCCGATCGCGAGTCGTTTGTCCAGGCAGAGGCTTTCGCGCACAACACGTTCTCGCGCGAGCTGGAAGATCTCGAGCTCGTCGAGGATTACGGTCGTCGGAGGAAGTGGATCCACGGCAAATTCGGACTCTTCGGACATTCGCGCGGAGGGGGCATGGCCATTCTCTACGCGGCGGCACAAACAGCGGACGTCAGCTCCCTGGTTACGTGGGCAGCGATCTCCTATCCGAATCGCTGGTCACCGGAGGATGTGATCACGTGGCGGAAGCGCGGGCACACAGAGATCACCAACTCGCGCACC
>DATHGO010000102.1:0-3383 GCA_035317585.1 Gemmatimonadaceae bacterium
CACACCTTCAGACTCGAGCATCGCGGCGCACCCAGCGAGCAGATCACCGATGGTGCCGATGGGAAGCGTGGTCGGGAAGAATGGCGCGCCGCTCCTAGTCACCGAGCTTCTCCTCTACGTCCGCGACCTTGAGCGCTTCGACGAACTGATCGATGTCTCCATCGAGCACTTTCGTCAGCTCGTGAAGCGTGAGGTTGATGCGGTGATCGGTGACGCGGTTCTGGGGGTAGTTGTAGGTTCGGATCTTGGCCGAGCGGTCGCCGGTGCCAACCTGCGTCTTGCGCATGCGGGAACGGGCAGCCTCCTGCTCGGCGATCTTTGCATCGAGAAGTCGGGCCCGAAGGACCTCCATCGCCTTGAGCTTGTTCTGGAGCTGAGACTTTTGATCCTGCTGGCTGACCACGATTCCGCTTGGTATGTGGGTGATTCGCACAGCGGAATCTGTGGTGTTCACGCTCTGCCCGCCTGGTCCGGAGGAGCGAAAGACATCGATGCGCAGATCCTTGTCCTCGATCTTGAGATCGATCTCCTCCGCTTCAGGAAGCACGGCGACGGTGGCGGCTGACGTGTGAATGCGACCCTGGCTTTCGGTGACGGGAACGCGTTGCACGCGGTGCACTCCGGATTCCCAGCGCATGGCGCCGAACGCGCCCTCGCCCTTCACCTTGAAGATGGCCTCTTTCACGCCGCCCAGAGTACCTGCGGACTGCGAAATCACCTCTACGCGCCAGCGCCGTCCCTCGGCGAAGCGGGTATACATGCGATAGAGATCCGCCGCAAAGATGGCGGCTTCGTCGCCGCCGGCGCCGCCCCGGATCTCGACGATCGCCGGCCTGTCATCGAGCGGATCGTGCGGAATGAGGGCGGGTTTTATCTGCTCGAGCAGCGTCTCGATGGATTTCTCGAGACGCGCTGCTTCGGCTTTTGCCTCCTCCGCCATCTCGGGGTCATCAGAGTCGGCGAGCTCGCGTGTTTCCGCGAGCTCCTGCTCGTTTCTCTGGAGCTTGTTCCCCATTGCCACCAGCGGCTGCAGATGTCTGAGCTCACGGCCCAACGCCGCCATGCGCTGCTGGTCCCTTACAGTCTTCGGATCGGAGAGCTCTCGCTCTACCTCAGAGGCACGCTCGATAGCGTCCCTGAGCCGGTCGCGGAGACTCAGCTTTCGGTGCTAGGCGCAGCTGCGGGCTTGCCGTACTTCTGACGGAAGCGCTCGACGCGTCCCGCGGTATCGACGAGCTTCTGCTTGCCCGTGAAGAAGGGGTGGCAGCTGGCGCAGATGTCGGTGTGGATCTCCGCCTGGGTGGAACGGGTCTGGTATGTATTACCGCAGGCGCACCGTACGGTCGCCGTGGCGTATACTGGATGGATATCGGGCTTCATTGGAATCTCTCGCGGGATGTTCGTATAGAACTGAGGAGTATAGCTAAATTGACCTCCTGAAACAAGTTAGCGGTGATGCTCGTCAAGCTGGCGCGTGTCCTTCATCCAAGCGCTGGCTTCACATTGTCCGCACCCAGTCGAGACCCCGTGGAAACTGCTCCGCGCCTGAATTTCACTACAAACCCGTTGCGGTACACGTTGGCGATTGCCGCCCTTGCGATCGTGTATCTCGTCGCTGCGCGAGCCGGCCTCATGATGGACGCAGTTGCCGGTTTTGCGACTCTCGTCTGGGCACCCAGCGGATTGGCGCTCGCGACGCTCCTGCTGTTCGGGCCCGGCCTGTGGCCGGGGGTTTTCATCGGAGCCTTTCTCGCCAACCTGCTCACCGGCGCTCCGATTCCCGTGGCGCTGGGAATTGGAGCCGGAAATACCCTGGAAGCAGTCCTCGCCGTTTACGCCCTCCGCCAAATTCCTGGTTTTCAGGTGTCACTCGAGCGCATTGCCGACGTGATCGGATTGATCGTCCTCGCTGCCGGCCTGAGTACGATGGTGAGCGCCACGATAGGCGTAGCCAGTCTCTATCTGGGAGGGATCGTTTCTTCTGTTCAGCTGGGTGAAACATGGCGCGCATGGTGGCTGGGCGATCTTATCGCGGATCTCCTCGTCGCTCCGGTTCTGCTTGTGTGGGCGAACGGTCCGCGAAGGCTTGGTGACCCGAATCGCCGGGTGGAAGCCCTCGCCCTGGGCGTCGCCGTAATCGCCGCGAGTCTGCTGATTTTTGGTGGCGCCGCAGGGATCCCGACACCGACGGGAAGGGTCGCGCAGGCGTATATGTTTTTTCCACTGCTCATCTGGGCGGCGCTCCGGTTCGGCCAGCGAGGGGCGATAACCACCGCTTTCACTGTCTCGGTGATAGCGGTGTGGGGTACCGCGCTGGGACATGGTCCGTTCGTCAGGCCGGAACTGCACCAGAGTCTGATTGCTCTTCAGGCTTTCATGGGGGTCGCGGCAGCGACCATTCTCGTTCTGGGTGCGAGCATCTCCGAGAGGCGCCGGGCGGAAGAGGAGATGCGGCTTGCCCACACACGTGCCGCGGAGGCGAACCGTGCCAAGGCGGAGTTCCTGGCGGTGATGAGCCACGAGCTCCGGACTCCCCTCAACGCCATTTCAGGCTACGTCGATTTGTTATCGCTCGGCGTGGATGGAAAGCTTACAGAGAAACAGCACGCGTCCCTTTCTCGGATTCAACTCAGCCAGCAGCACCTGTTGTCGCTGATCGATGATGTACTGAGCTTCGCCAAGATCGAAGCTGGCAGGCTCAGTGTCGACGTGCGTAGTGTGGCCATTCATGGGGTGGTCGAAAGCCTGGAGGCCCTCGTCCGCCCGGAACTCGAGAGAAAGGAGCTCGTTTTCTCATATGAACCCAACAATGATGCGCTCTGGGCCCGCGCCGATCCGGAAAAGCTTCGGCAGATCCTGCTCAACTTCCTCGCCAACGCAATAAAGTTTACCCCGCAAGGAGGGCGCATCCAGGTTGGCGCCGACCGTTACGAGGAGTTCGTCAGGATCTGGGTGAGTGACACGGGAATAGGAATCCCCAGCGATATGATCGCGCATGTATTCGAGCCCTTTTTTCAGGTAGAGCAGGGTACCACCAGGCGCTATCCAGGAATCGGACTCGGATTGGCAATTGCGCGAGACCTGGCAAACGCTATGAACGGGGAGGTCCGACTGGAGAGTACGGCCGGAAAAGGAACCACGATTTCACTTCTATTGCCTGCCGGTTGAACGAGGGGCAGTAGATGGCTTTGATGCACACGCATCAGAGAAAATGACAGTCGCGAAGCAGACCAACGCAGACGCACCCGCAACGCGTCGCAGATAGAATCCAGCCATGCCGCCCTCGTAGGATTACCGTTCAAGGTGCATCTTACGGCAATGAAAGCACGAACGCTAATCGCCACTTTATCGCTCGCAAGTTCATTGGGCGCGCCCCTCCACGC
>DATHGO010000103.1:0-3208 GCA_035317585.1 Gemmatimonadaceae bacterium
AGTCGGCCGCCTGATGCGTCGCCGCTGATTGGCGCGGGGCTGTCGAATCCAAACCAGAAGCCCGCCACAACAGTCGGTGTGTATCCGACGAACCAGACGTCGGTGCCGCTATTCGTGGTCCCCGTCTTTCCCGCGATGAGTCCCTTCGCTCCGTAATCGCGCACGACTTTGCCGGTGCCGTAGTCGACGACCGACTGAAGCATCGACGTCACCTGATACGCATCCTGCGGCGTCATCACGGGGATGTGGTTCCCCTCGCGGATGTCTTCCTCCTGCCAGATGGGAGTTTCGTCCGCGGTCGAGATACTCTTCACCAGGCGTGGCCTCACCCGGAATCCGCCATTCGCGAACGGTGCGTACGCAGTCACCAGCTCGAGCGGGGTCACCTCGGCGGAGCCCAGCGCCATCGATGGAACATTGGGAAGTGGGCTGACGATCCCGTTTCGTTTAGCGGTTTCGATGATCCGTGGAATTCCGACTGCCTGACTGACGCGCACCGTTGCCGCGTTCGCCGATTTGATCAATGCGCGGCGAAACGTTATGCGACCCGAGTAGTCGTCGCCGTAGTTCGCTGGCGACCAGACAGTTCTTCCCTGAATGACATCGATCGGATCGTCGTCGACCTCGGACGATGGTGTGTACCCAGCTGCCATCGCCGCCGCGTAGACGAACGGCTTGAAGGCGGAGCCGGGCTGACGGTGAGCAAGAAGGGCGCGATTGAACGTTCCACGCTCATACTGCCGCCCACCACTCAACGCGCGGATGTCACCGTTTCGCGGATCGAGCGCCACCATTGCGCCCTGAATCAGCGCGCGCTTGCCAGTCTCCGACTGTATCGCCGCTGCCTGGCGGCGGATCGCGCGATCAGCCGCGATCTGAGCGTTCCGGTCGAGTGTGGTACGAACGGTGAGATCGACAATGTCAGACGTGCCCCCCTGGATGATGGAATCGACGAACGCCCGCACGGCGTCGAGGGCGAACGAATCGTTCGGATCCTTGGGCCGGTACTCATCGCGAGCGATCCGGAGTGGCTGTGCCTGCAAGCCTTTAAGCCTGTTCGCCGAGATGTATCCTTCCTTCACCATCAGGGAGAGCACGAGATTCCGGCGAGCGAGAGCGCGATCCGGATGGCGCCGCGGTGTGTACACCGACGGCGCTTTCGGAAGAGCCGCGAGCATCGCCGCCTGCTGCATGTTCAGCTGATTAACGCTCCGGCCGAACAGATCCTTGCTGGCCGCCTCTACTCCGTAAACGCCATTTCCCATGTAGATGACGTTGAAGTAGAGCTCGAGGATTTGCTGCTTGGTGAGCGAACGCTCAATCAATCGCGACAAGCGGAGCTCGGTGAGCTTCTGCCGGAGCGAGCGCGCAGGATACCTGCGCACCGCGAACGTATTGCGAGCCACCTGCATGGTGATGGTGCTGAACCCTTCGCGGGTCCGGCCGGCTCTGAGGTTGGTCGCGAGGGCGCGAAAGAATCCGCGCCAGTCGAGTCCGCCGTGCTGGTAAAAGCGCCGGTCTTCGGTGGCAATGAACGCCTGTTGAACAAACTCCGGGACAGCGCTGAGCGGAACATTGAGACGGCGCACGGTTTCCAACCTTCCCATGACACGGTTATACCGGTCGAGGATGCGGCCGCCCTGATCGGGCTGGAATGTCTGGATGTCGCGTGGCGTCGGGCACCCGTCGAAGCCACAGGTTCCCAGCCACACGTCGGTGAAGTAAACCGCTAGAATAGTAAGTGCGAGAACGCCGTGCAGGATCGCGCGTCGTCTCGTTTTTATCTCTAACAGCAGTTGGGAAAAATGTATCGTTCAGTCCTCGTCTCGATCATCGTTTTCGCGTCCGCCTGCAAGGGCGGAGCGAACGCAGCTTCTGCCGCGAACAGTAATAACACCGCCTCGGACACACCGGTTGCTACTCAGACATCAGACACCGGAGGCGCCGTTGCGGGTCCAACATCCACTACGGAAACGCCGGCGCAGGGTTCCGCCGCCAGTTCGGCAGGCGGAGCATCTGCACCCGCTGGGCCAATCGACGTGCCCGACGGCTCGAAGAGCACGACATCTGGCACTCCCAATCCCAACCGGGCGCCCAACGAGATGGGCCGGATCATGGTGCTCGAGTATCACCTGATAACGGATCACAACAGCGCCTATGCGCGTGAGCGCGGTCAGTTCCGGAAGGACCTCGAGCTGCTGTACGATCGGGGTTACCGGCCGGTGAACATGTCCGACGTGCTGGACAAGAAGCTCAATCTCGCGCGCGGACTTTCGCCCGTCGTCTTCGTGTTCGACGACGCATCGCCGGAACAGTTTCGCTACATGAACAACAACGGAAAGCTCGAGATCGATCCGACGAGCGGGATCGGGATCTGGCTCGATTTCAGGAAGACGCATCCCGACTGGGACAACAAGGCCGTCTACTGCCTGCTGTCTGGTGCATCAGCGGGCCACAATTTTTTCGGCGACCGCGGAATTCAGGGACAGAAATCGAACTGGCGATTCCAGAAGGTGAAGTGGCTCGCCGACAACGGATTCGAGCTGTGCGATCACACGTTGTGGCATGCGCAGCTGAGCAAGTATCCCGACGCATTCGTACAGGAGCAGATCGCGCGCAACGCACTGGCCATCGATTCGGCGGTGCCGGGATACAAGATCCGCTCGATGGCATTGCCGCAGGGATTGTGGCCGAAGAACCGCGCGCTCGCGAGCAAGGGATCGTGGACGAATCCCAAGACCGGCAAGACCGTGAGCTACGACTGGCCGGTCGTGTTCGAGGTCGCGGGTGGGCCGATGCGGAGCCCGTACGATCCGGCGTTCAACCCGGGCTCGACGCCGCGCATCCAGGTCATCGGGAATGCGATCGAGGCCATGATCAACAAGCTCGAGCGGTCGGGCAACATGTACATCTCAGACGGCAATCCGTCCGTCGTGGCGCGACCGGCTGCCGGTACTACAACGACTGCGGCGGGCGCGAAGCGCCGCTGCAGTTACGAATCCGGTGGGAAGGAGGGCGAGGGAGCGCTGTTAGGGGCTCCGACCAAGCGAGCGTAGCGGCGGAGAGGACCCCCTCGCCCGACTGACCGGCAACGAACCCTAATTGCGAGCTATCGCTTCGTCGCCGCAGTCGTTGTAGTACCAGCAGCCGGTCGCGCGACGACGGACGGATTGCCGTCTGAGATGTACATGTTGCCCGACCGCTCGAG
>DATHGO010000104.1:0-7587 GCA_035317585.1 Gemmatimonadaceae bacterium
AGAGACTCGCGCGCGCCGTTGTAGTTTGCGCGCGAGGCTCGATGCGTGTAAGCGAGCTAGCTGCCGAAGAGGATACCCTCGCCCGACTGACCGTCACGATACCCTAACGTGCAAAGGCAACCAAAGGCGCCGCACAATTCCAGCTCGAAGCTCCAAATGTGCGGACGACCCGAGACCGTATCGCATTGCCCGGTGCGAAGTTAGCAGCGCTGCCTTAAATTTCGCGGATGGCCTGGTTCCGCAAGGAAAAGAAGCCCCGCTTACCGAGGCACGAAAAACACGAGATTCCACCGGACGCATGGGAGAAGTGTGACGCGTGTGGTCACACCGATCTTCGCGAGAAGTTCGTGCGCAATCTCAACGTGTGTCCGAGCTGCGGCTTCCACCGCCGCATTCGCGCCAGCGAGTACGCGGCAATCCTGCTCGACGAAGGAACAGCCGAAGAGACCGAGCTCGACATACGCTCGACGGATCCGCTCGGCTTTCCTGAGTACCCGGCGCGTCTCAAGAAGGCCACGGGTGCCGCCGGTGATGGCGACGCGATTCTCACCTTCACGGGCCAGCTCGGCGGAATGCCGGTCTGCCTCGCGGTCATGGACTTCGCGTTCATGGGCGGCTCGATGGGATCGGTCGTCGGTGAAAAGATCGCTCGACTCGGACAACTGGCAATCGAGCGCAAGTATCCGCTCATCATAATCTCCGCGTCCGGTGGCGCCCGCATGCAGGAAGGGGTGCTCTCGCTCATGCAGATGGCGAAGGCCGCGGCGATTCTTTCGCAGTTGTCGGAAAGACGCGTCCCCTACGTTTCGATTCTCACGAACCCCACCACTGGTGGCGTGAGCGCCAGCTTCTCGATGCTCGGCGACGCGATTCTCGCCGAGCCGGGAGCGGTGATCGGGTTCGCGGGACCCCGCGTGATCAAGCAGACGATCGGCCAGGAGCTGCCCGAAGGATTCCAGACAGCCGAGTTTCTGCTCGAGCACGGCATCGTCGATTCAGTGGTGCCGCGTGCCGAGCTCAAGGCAACGGTGGGGCAGCTGCTTCGCCACATGAGCGGGAAGCCGGCGTCGGCAGGGTGGACGACCTCCTGACCCAGTACAGCGAGGCGATCCAGACTCTTTTCGCCCGCACCACTGGCGGCATCAAACCAGGTCTCGAGCGCACCGAAGCACTTCTCGCCAAGCTCGACTCTCCGCATCGCAGGCTTTCCGCAATCCACATCGCCGGCACCAATGGCAAGGGCAGCGTCGTTGCCACCTGTGAAGCGTTGTTGCGTGCGCGAGGGCTCGTGGTTGGGCGCTACACCTCTCCGCATCTCGTTGATTTCCGGGAGCGCCTGACCGTCAACGGCAAGCCGATTTTCGAGGAGGAAGTTCTCGAGTTTCTCCGGCGCTGGATACCGACCGCCGAGGAAATGGGGGCGACCTTTTTCGAGGTGACGACTGCGCTCGCCTTCGACTGGTTCGCCAAACAGGAAGTCGACATCGCCCTCATCGAGACCGGATTGGGCGGCCGGCTGGACTCGACGAACGTGCTCACTCCCCGAGTGGCCACTGTCACGTCGATCGGGCTCGATCATACGGATCTGCTCGGGGACACTCTGGAAGCGATCGCGAGAGAAAAAGCGGGCATTTTCAAGGCGGGTGTTCCCGCCGTGATTGGCGAGGCAACCCCGGCGATACGCGAGCTGCTGGCCAAGTGCGCAACGGAAGCCGGCGCCAAGCCAGTCGTGGTTCTCGACGACGACTACCAGGTCCGCGACGTCGAAGTATCTGCGCGTGGAACGTCGTTCACGCTCGGGCGCGGGAACGACGTTCAGCAGGTAACAACTCCTCTCCTCGGAGCGCACCAGGCGCGCAACACTGCGACCGCGATCGCAACCCTGCTTGCCATGGGCAACGAGTATCTGCCACGACCGACGGAAATCCCGAATGCACTTTCGAAAGTTTTTCTGCCCGGCCGGTTTCAGCGCACGGGCAACATCATCTTTGACGTTGCCCACAATCCGGACGGAGCCCAAACTGTCGCGCAAACGATTCGCGCGATCAGTTCAGCGCGCCCTCGGACGGCGCTCGTAGCCGTTCTCGCGGACAAGGACTGGCGGGGAATTATCCGTGTGCTCGCACCCGTGATTGACCGCTTCGTCTTTACCAATGCTCCGTCCGCTCCAGCCGAGCGCAGATGGGACCCGGCGGAGGCGCGCGCCTTTGCAAAAGCGCAGGGATTCGAGGCCGACCTGGAGCCGAACATGGATGTGGCGCTCGCGCGCGCGGAGAGACAATCGGGAACGCTTCTCATCACCGGCTCGTTTCACACTGTGGGCGACGCGATGTCACGCTTGCAGGTGTCTCCGTTCGCCGCGTAGCTTTCCTGAATGTCACAGGGAGCTTTACCAGGATTTCGAGACTTCTACCCCGAGCAGCTCGCCACCCGAAACTATCTGATGTCGGTCTGGCGCGACGTCGCGCGGAGGTATGGGTTCGTCGAATACGATGGTCCGCCCCTGGAGCCGCTCGACTTGTACACCAGGAAGAGCGGAGATGAGATCGTCGGTCAGCTCTACACCTTCACCGACAAGGGAGGTCGCGAAGTCGCGCTCCGCCCCGAGATGACTCCGACTCTGGCGCGCATGGTTGCCGCGAAAGCGAACGCCTTGCGGAAGCCGATCCGCTGGTTCTCGGTTCCCCAGCTTTTCCGGTACGAGCGGCAGCAGAAAGGAAGACTGCGCGAACACTTTCAGCTCAACGTCGACATCGTTGGAGAAGCGTCAGTCGCAGCGGACGCAGAGCTCCTCGCCGTCGCGATCGATGTGATGCGCGCGGTCGGCCTCACATCGCAAGATGTTCGCGCCCGGGTCTCGGACCGACAGCTTCTCACGGCCGTTCTCTCCGAGGTTGGGGTAAAGAAGGCGGAGATGCCTGCCGTGTTCGCCGCGATCGATAAGACCGGCCGCGAGCCCCGCGAAGTTACGCTCGGCAAAGTCGAGAAGGCCGTCGCGAGCAAGGAGGCGCGGAGCGGTGTGTCGCGTATCCTCGCGAGCTCGGCCGATCTCAATGCCCTGGCGGCGGAGTTTCGACACTCGCCCGAAGTTATGGAAATAGTCACGCACATGCGCGAGTATCTGAACTTTCTGGATGCGCTCGGCGTTGGGGACTGGATCGACTTCGATCTCTCCATCGTGCGTGGGCTCGCTTACTATACAGGGAAGGTGTTCGAGCTGTTCGATGCGAAGGGAGAGTTTCGAGCGATCTGCGGAGGCGGACGCTACGACGATCTCCTCTCGACCATCGGAGGCGTGGATCTTCCAGCGCTCGGTTTCGGGATGGGGGACGTGGTGCTCACCGAGCTGCTTCGGTCGCGCGACCTGCTTCCAACACCGGAGCTGGGAACCGAGTACTGGGTAGCAGCGGACGACGAGTCGATGTTGCCGGACGTCATGACCGTCGCGGGCCGGCTGCGCGCAAAGTCGAGGAGCGTGGAATACGCGCTCAAGTCGCAGACGCTGGCGCGTCAGCTGAAGACTGCCTCCAGCGCCGGCGTGAGAAATGTTGTGCTGCTTCGCCGCGATGATTATGCGAACGGAAAAGTGACCGTGAAGACGCTAGCCGATGGATCCGAGCGCAGCGTGGCTCTCGATGCATTCCTGAACTCATTGTAGAAAGAAATGGCAGAAGATAAGAAGCTGACGAAACGCTCCGAGGACTTCAGCGCCTGGTACAACGAGGTGGTGCTCAAGGCCGAGCTGGCCGACTACTCGCCCGTGCGCGGCTGCATGGTCATCAGGCCGCGGGGCTACGGGATCTGGGAGCGCATGCAGCACCAGCTCGACACGATGTTCAAGGAGACGGGGCACGAGAACGCCTACTTCCCGCTGTTCATTCCAGAGAGCTTCATGAAGAAGGAGGCGGAGCACGTCGAGGGCTTCGCGCCCGAGACCGCCGTCGTGACCCACGGGGGAGGTAAGAAGCTCGAGGAGCCGCTGATCGTCCGCCCGACGTCGGAGACCATCATCTACGCGATGTACGCCAAGTGGGTGCAGAGCTATCGTGACCTTCCTGTGCTGATCAACCAGTGGGCGAATGTCGTCCGCTGGGAGATGCGCACGCGGCTTTTCCTTCGCACGCTCGAGTTCCTCTGGCAGGAGGGACACACCGCCCACGCCACGCACGAGGAAGCCGAAGAGGAAGCGCGGAGAATGCTAGGCGTCTACCGCGATTTCATGGAAGGCTACATGGCGATGCCGGTCGTGACAGGAGTAAAGACGGACGCCGAAAGATTCGCTGGCGCGCTGAAAACCTACTCCTGCGAAGGGATGATGCAGGACAACAAGGCGCTGCAGGCCGGAACTTCGCACGACCTTGGACAGAACTTCGCCAAGGCGTTCGATCTGAAATTCCAGAGCGAAGCGGGTGGAATCGAATACGCCTGGAACACCAGCTGGGGCGTTTCGACGCGGATGATCGGCGGGCTGGTGATGACGCACGGAGACGACAACGGACTTCGCGTGCCGCCGCTGCTCGCCCCGATCGAGATTGTGATCGTGCCCATCTGGCGTTCGGAGGAAGACAAGGGTCGCGTCAAAGCCGCGGCGCATGTGGTGAAGGAGAGCCTGCTCGCGTGGGAGCGGCGGATCCCGGGCCGCCTGCGCGTGCACGTCGACGATCGCGAGGGCATCAAGCCCGGCGCCAAATACTTCGAGTGGGAGCTCCGCGGAATTCCTTTGCGCATCGAGTTGGGACCGAGGGATCTCGATCAGAATCAGGCAATCATGGTGCGCCGCGACACGGGTGTGAAGCGCGCCGTTTCGCTCACGTCGGTCGGCGAAGATGCAGCCGATCTGCTGCATCTGATTCAGGAAACCATGCTGATCGACGCGCGCGAGCGGAGGGAGCAGAACAGCATTCGGGGCGGGATCACCTACGAACGTTTCCGCGAGGTGATGGATGGACCCGGCGGCTTCGTTTACGCGGGGTGGTGCGGCGACGCCGCATGCGAGGCCGCGATCAAGGAAGAGACCAAGGCCACGATTCGTGTCCTGCCCGACGAGGAGTTCAGATCCGCCGAGCCGCCCAAGACCTGTCTCAAGTGCGGCAGGCCATCGACCGCCGAGGCGCTGTGGGCAAAAGCATACTGAGCGAGCGGGAGATGTCGGCAAGTCGAGTCAAAGAAGCGGCTGCACTGGTTGAAGCGTTTCCCAGGGATGCGTCCGGACTCCGCTGCGAGGGAGTTCCCCTCGAGCTGATCGCGCGCGAAATCGGCACGCCCTGTTATGTCTACAGCTCGCTAGCCATCCGGGAGCAGTACAACCGCCTTCGTGATGCGATGGGAAAGATGGACGCGCGACTGCACTACAGCGTGAAAGCCAATTCGAGCATTGCGATTCTCGCGCTTCTGCGCGACTTGGGCGCCGGCCTTGACATCGTTTCCGGCGGCGAGCTGTTCCGCGCGCTCGAGGCCGGCTACTCCGGACGCGACATCGTCTTCAGCGGAGTGGGCAAGACCGAGCGGGAGATGGAGGAGGCGCTCCGCGCGGAGGTGCTGCTCGTCAACGTGGAGTCCGAGCAGGAGCTGCACGCCCTCGATACTGTAGCGAAGCGGCTTGGCGTCGTCGCTCCCGTTGCGCTGCGGGTGAATCCGGAAGTCTTGGTTGATACGCCACACCCGTACACGCGCACAGGCGAGAAGGGGATGAAGTTCGGAATCCCCTTCGATGAGGCGCTCTCTGTGGCGAAAGTGGCTGCCATGCTCAAGAACATTGGACTGCTCGGTCTCGACATGCACGTCGGGTCCCAGATCTCACAATTCGCCCCGTACGAAGTGGGACTGCAGCGGTTGCTGCACCTGCGGCGCGAGATCGAGCGCGACACCAAGGTCCGCTTGGAGTACCTCGACATCGGAGGTGGACTCGCTGTCACTTACGACGCTGAGCGTATCGTGGACGTCGGCCATTTTGGGGAAGTGATCAGCGCGCTCGTGGGTGGGTCGGGGCTCAGGATCATCCTCGAGCCTGGGCGCTTCCTGGTCGGCAACGCCGGAGTTCTGTTGACGCGCGTTCTCTACAGAAAGAGAAGCGGCGGCAAAGAGTTCATCATCGCCGACGCCGGGATGACGGATCTGCTCCGGCCATCGCACTACAACGCGTTCCATCGGATCGAGGCGGTGAATCCAACCGGTCGCACCACCTTGGCCGATGTCGTCGGCCCAATCTGCGAGAGCGGAGATTTTCTCGCCCTCGACCGGCAGATCGACGACGCGCAGCCGGGCGATCTTCTTGCGGTGCAGTCGACCGGTGCCTACGGATTCGTAATGTCGTCAAACTACAACTCGCGCCCACGCCCCGCGGAGGTGCTCGTCGACGGAGACAGATTCGCCGTGATAACCCGGCGTGAGAGTTACGACGATCTTATACGCAACGAGGAGAAATCCCCGGCGTGGAGGAATGCCTAGTGCGGATCGGGATCATGTCCGACACGCACGACCGTGTTCCCGCGATCGCCGACCTTCTGGAGCGGTTTGCCTCCAAGGGTATCGCGATGGTGATGCACGCGGGTGACTATTGCTCCCCATTCTCTCTCGCCGGCTTTCATCAGCGGGGCATGGCGCTCCTCGGCGTCTTCGGCCGGAACGATGGTGACCGCGAGACTCTGAGTGCCTACGCGGCGCGCGGAATGGGAACCGAGATCTACGAATCGCCACACAGCTTCGAGGTCGGTGGAAAGCGGGTGCTGCTCGTCCACGACATCGCGGAGGTGAGCTCGCGATCTATTGAGTCCCACGACTTCGTGATTCACGGCTCGTCGCACCTGCAGTCGCAGAAGAAGATAGGGACCACACTGGTCATCAACCCCGGGGAGGCCTGCGGCTGGATTCACGGCAAGTGTACCGCCGCGATTCTCGACACGGACACCGGAGAAGTAGAAAACATCACCCTATGAGCAGCCGGATCCTCATCGTCGATTTCGGCTCACAATTCACGCAACTGATTGCCCGCCGCGTTCGCGAGGCTCGCGTGTACTCGGAAATCCATCCGCCCAGCCGGACGGTCGAGTGGATTCGCGAATGGAAGCCCACCGGGATCATCCTGAGCGGCGGACCCAATTCGGTCTACGGCGACAACGTCCCGCTCGCGGATCCCGCCATCTTCGACATCGCGCCCGTCCTAGGCATCTGTTACGGAATGCAGTTGATCGCGCACATCGAAGGCGGGCAGGTGATCCGCACGGATCGTCGCGAGTACGGCCGCGCCGAGATGAAGGTTCTGGAGCCGAAAGGCCTGTTCGCCGGCTTCTCGACCAACGAGCCCGTCACAGCCTGGATGAGTCACGGCGACCACATCGAGAAGCCACCGAAGGGCTACCGCGTGACCGCGGAGAGCAACGGAAACCCGATCAGCGCGTTCCGGCACGAGACGCGGCCAATCTTCGGAGTTCAGTTCCATCCTGAGGTCGCTCACACGCCGCGTGGCGGAGAGATCGTCTCGAACTTTCTCTTCGCGATCTGCAAGGCGGAGCCGACATGGACGGCTGGCGCGTTCATCGAAGAGGAAGTCACGCGCATCAGGAAGATAGTTGGCAAATCCCGCGTGAT
>DATHGO010000105.1:0-11217 GCA_035317585.1 Gemmatimonadaceae bacterium
GGTTCGAGTCCGGTCGCCCGCTCTATAAGCAGCGACTTACGTGGTTTAAGCGGTCTAGCGGAGGCCGCCTGGTAACCACGGGGTAACCCTTCGGCGCACTCTCGCCGCCTCCTAAAACGACGCTGGTAGATCACCAATGGCCCGCACCGTATACGTGTTTGGGGCAGGAGCGTCGCATAGCATGGGAATATTTTCTTTCCCATTCGCCAGCTCCGCTATCGGTCGATCGACGTGCGGCATCAGGGCAGCGTTCTTTTTGTACATCCGTCCGCTTACAAAGAAATGGCTGAGCAAATTGCATTCGGATTGGCAATGTGCAACGATTCCCGTTCATGCCTTCCTTTACCTCAGCAGTGCAAGCCTTTGTACCACAGTGAGTTAGAAATGCGGACAACTTTGGCAACTCTTCTGCAATAATAGCCGGTTGCGGCGCTGCGAAACGTCTCGTCTTTTGACTGATGACGCCAGCATTTTGCCGACGCCAACTAAATCTGGGAGAAGTTAAAATGAGCAACAAAAAGGGTTTTACCCTCATTGAGCTTTTGATCGTGGTCGTCATCATCGGCATTCTTGCCGCGATCGCGATTCCGAAGTTCGCGAATACGAAGGACAAGGCGTACGTCGCCGCGATGAAGTCTGACCTTCGCAACCTTGCGACCTACGAAGAGCAGTATGCAGCCGACCAGAATGGTGCCTACTTCGCAGGAACCGCGACGATGGCCGCGCCGATGCAGGGCTTTACGCCTTCGCAGAACGTGACTATCACGGCCACCACTGTTGCGGGGCCCCCGCAGAGCTGGGTCGGGTCGGCGGTTCATTCGCAGTCGGCCAAGACCTGCACGAATGCGACTGGTGTGATCGTCTGCACCTAATGCAAGGGTCTCAATCTATCATAAGAAACGGGGGCGTCGAATGACGCCCCCGTTTTCTATTGCTGCCTCTTAACACGAGACAACGCTCTTGCAACTCGCCTGTTGGCATTTTCGTGTCGGACATCCGCTTGACGAATCAGTCACGGTCTAGCGGGATCGCCGGATCGGAGCGACACTACTGCTACCCACCCTTCTATCGAACGCTTTCCAACTGAGGAGGGGACCCGTGAAGATCAATCAATTTTTCCTGGCCGCGTCTGTCGGCACGGTTTTGGCCTGCGCGTCAAAGCCGGCGCCGATCAGTGTGACCGGCGACTCGGGCGCTCGCGCATCGCTGGCGGGGAAGTGGGTGGGAGAGTACAACAGTCCCGCGACAGGTAGGAGCGGAAGCATCGTGTTCAACCTCTCGCCCGCTGGCGACGCCGCGAACGGAGATGTGGTGATGATCCCGCGCGGCTACGGCAAGGCACTCGCGCCGTACGGAGCCAGTTCGAGCGCCGGCGTCCCAATGCAGAACACGGCCACCTCGCAGGTGCTCACGATCAAGCTGGTACGCGTGAGCGGCGACAGCGTGAGCGGCGTCCTGGATGCTTATCGCGATCCCCAGTGTGACTGCCCGGTGGAGACCACATTCACGGGCACGGTCTCGGGAGACACGATCGACGGAACGTTCTCGACGCGTGGATCCCCAACAAACACACCACAGACCGGAACCTGGCGAGTAAAACGCACCACCAGATAGCTCGCTGGGGGATCGCGGTTGCCTTATTGGCGGGAGCGGCTTGCGCCGCTCCCGCTGCCAGGAGCGCCATCGCGATCACCCACGTTTCGGTGATCGATGTCGCGAGCGGCGTGATCCAACCCGATAACACCGTTCTGGTGACGGGCAACCGGATCACCTACGCTGGTCCCGCGACGTCGGCATCGATTCCGCCAGGCGCGACGGTGATCGATGGTCGAGGGAAGTTCCTCATACCAGGCCTGTGGGACATGCACGTGCACGGCTTCGTGCATTCCTTCTCCGATTTCGCGGGGCCGCTCATGATCGCGAATGGTGTGACCGGTGCGCGCGACATGGGCTACTACATCGACACCACCCTGCGCTGGAAATCGGACATCGCAGC
Source organism: Gemmatimonadaceae bacterium (assembly GCA_035317585.1). Lineage (GTDB taxonomy): Bacteria > Gemmatimonadota > Gemmatimonadetes > Gemmatimonadales > Gemmatimonadaceae > UBA4720. The sequence goes on from DATHGO010000105.1 coordinate 1,997, forward strand.
GGGCCGTGAGATCGGACCCCGTCTGGTCGTCGGCGTACGAGTGGACGGCCCAGTCACCAAGGCGCGCTTCGTTGCCACCGTCGTCACCCAAGAAGACGGTGTGAGGGCGGTCGACACGCTTTCGAAAAGGCGGGATGGCACTCGTCGCGCCGATTTCATCAAGACGTATTCCTGGGTTCCACGAGCTGCGTACTACGGAATTGCGCGCGAGGCGAAGAAACTGGGCGTGCCGTTCGCCGGCCACGTTCCGTACTCTGTGAGCGTAGTGGAGGCATCGGACGCGGGCCAGCGGAGCATCGAGCACGAAGACGACCTGATGCGCGCGTGCACGTCGAGGGACAGCCTTCTGCGCGCACGAGCCGCCGACACTGCGACTTTTTCGGAGGGGACCCTCGCCTTGATGCGGGCTCAGGCGATGATCATCCGAACTTCGTACGATCCCGTCGCCTGCAAGTCAGTGATCGCGACACTTGCACGCAATCATACCTGGGTTACTCCCACCCTGATCGTTTATCAGCCTTACGCGCACGGGTACGACAGCGCGAGCACCCATCCCGAGTTGGCGAAGTACGTTCCCGGTACGGTGCAGGCGGGATGGATGCATAGAGCATCGGTTGTATCTCCAACCGACTCGATTGTCGTACGGAGCTTCTTCAGCTTCGATCGCACGCGCGATCTCAGGGACGCGGGCGTGAAGCTGTTGGCGGGCACGGACACGCCGCAACCGTTCGTCTATCCGGGGTTCAGCCTGCATGAGGAGCTCGAGCTGCTGGTGCGATCGGGGCTCACACCCCTGGAAGCGCTCCGCAGCGCGACCTACAACCCAGCCGAATTCCTGGGCGCGCTCGACTCCCTGGGAACAGTGACCAAGGGAAAAGTCGCAGATCTGGTTCTGCTCGACGCGGATCCTCTTACCGACATCCGCAATACGAGGCGCATCTCGCTCGTGATCGCGAACGGTCGTGTGTTCGATAGCTCCGCTCGCGCGCAGCTATTGAAGCACGTCGAGGATGCGCTCAAGCACTGACCGCACCAGCCGCCAGTCAGGTTCCCACGCCGGGGCCAACACCGCTCACACCGGGTGGAGCGTCTCTCCGCAGATACTCGTAGAGCGCGGCACTCAACGCCGCTACGAATAGTCCGACGGCCCAGCCGCCGATCACGTCGGTAGTCCAGTGGACGTCGAGATACACGCGGGTGAGTCCGACGATAAGTGGTATGCCTGCGCCGACCACGATTGCCGTGGTCCATGAGATCATGCCCTCCCGCGCCATTACGTAGCAGAGCGTGACCACCACCGCTGCCGACGTTGCTGCGTGTCCACTCGGAAAAGAAAAACTCTTTTCGTTGAGGAGCGCGCCACCGGCTGGTCTCACCCGCCCGAACAGAACTTTGATTACCCCGGACAGCAGGCCACCTACCGCGGGAGCGGCAATCACGACGCCGGCCTTGCTGCGGCCGCTGCGGCCGTAGAACCAGACGCCAGCTGCAACTGCCAGCAGGACCATTACCGCCGGAGAGCCGATCCAGGTTATTACGTACGCGATCTTGTATATGGTCGGATTCTGGTGCGAGATGACCCACGTACGCACCGAAGTGTCGAGGGCGGTCGTCGATTTCGTCGCCACGTCTTCGCCCAGATCCGCGAACACGCTGATCGCGATCCCCGATACAACCGCGATCAATGTCCAGAACGTGATCAGCTTGCCGAACCAGTCACGCACGCGGTGACTCTTGGCCGCCTCGCGCCCGGGAGTGGTCGTCACTGTGCTGAGCGCAGCATCATTACGCGGCGGCTTCTATCACTGGCATCAGCTCCCTTTGCGCTCTCTCCCTGGCTCGTGCGCGTCGTCTGTTGCTGTTTCTGCGCGCGTTTCGCAGCGACAGGAGACAAAGCCCCCAGCTCCAGGCAACCCACGAAAAACGGTCCGGCAGACTCATCGTGCGCAGCATCACCAACGCCACCGCAATTCCGCCGGCCGCTGCTGCCACCATGTTTTGCGGCTGGCCTGCTGTTCGGCGGGCGATCACCTCGATTGCCCGCGAACCCCGGGTCATGATCGTTCGGCGAATGGCGATGTCCAGCTCCGATGGTGTCATGTCACGCCAGCCGGGAATCCGCATCACGCTCCATGCCGGCGCGGTTCGCCCCCAGCCGTGATTGTCCGATGCGGAAACGACAGCGAGATGAAGGTTTGCGGCGAGTGCGAGTATCGCGTCCCGGTCTCGCCCGGCTTGCCCCATGCCTCGCGGCGATCCGTCCGCTGCCTCGATGCCGGCCAGACGCACAGGGCCATCGGTCTCACTCAATGGAATGCGAAGTATGTTACCGGGCATCGAGAGCAGGAGCATCGCCGGCACCGGTCCGCCATCGGCCTCCACGGCCGCACCCTGCCAGTCCGGGGAGGTGATTCGCATACGCCTTGGATCAACACCGATGAGAATCGGATGCTCGTCGCCATCCCGAAGCTCCACGCCCGGAAGCAGCACTGTGGCGTCGCCGGATCGCGCAGGATTGCGCGCCGCGCCCGTGAGCGCGCCATCGAATGTCATGTGATCGGTCACGTACGCGACGTCGAAGCCCGAGCTCGAATGCCACTCCCGGTTTCTCTCCGGATTGAATCCCGGGCGTCCATCGTGCGAGGCCTCGGTGTGACTGTGAAAGTCGACCGCTATGAGATCACGATCACCAAGCGCGAGCAATGCCATCGGCCTGGTTACAACGAGCATGATGCCGAGGACCGCCACGACTCCTCCCATGAAGCCGAGCGCCGCTCTGAGGAATCTCGCGGCGTTGAAACCGGCGCGCGACCATGCACAACGATGCGTCCAGACGCCAAGGAAAATTACTGCGCAAAGCGCGAAGGTCGCCCAATACTGGGCAGGGGAGAGAAGCGTGAGTGCGTCAAGGACGTTGGAAACTGGCGCGAACACGTCGTACGCGAGGGGCGTGCGTAGAATTGCGGTCGCCGGCGCGTTGAGTCGGGTGACCTCCATCAGGGGCGACAACGAAAAAACCGCCGTCATTACGAGTGTTGCGGTAATCACGAGCGGCCATCGATAGCGCGAAATTCGCCGAAGTTTCAGTGTCTGCACGACCCTCGTCGCTGAAGTGCGTTGCGATTTACCACGCGTAGACTAAGACGATTTACCTGTCCCTACGATTACACCACGCTGGGTACGCGCGGAAACGTAACGATCACTCTCGTGCCCTTGCCCGGTTCGGAGCTGAGCGAAATCTCGGCGCCATGCTCGCGCGCGATCCAGCTCGCAATTGAAAGGCCAAGCCCCGCACCATCGGTTCTGCTGCGCGCGGTTTCTCCACGGAAAAACCTCTGAAAGACGCGCGACAGCTCCTCCTGTCGGATCCCGATCCCGGTATCCTCCACGACGAACGTTGGCGCCCCCTCATGCATCGACACCCGAACGTGCACCTGTCCCCCAGCATCCGTGAATTTCACCGCGTTGTCCAGCACGATCATCATGAGCTGGCGAATGAGCGTCGCATCCCCCAGGACAGGCGCCTCTTCGAACTCGTCGACCGTGACCAGGACTTTTTTCTGACGAGCCACGATTTGCGCGGCGCTGGCGGCATCGATGGCGATGTCATCGAGGAAGATCCGTTCCTTGTCGATCTGTCGCTCTCCGGCGTCGGCGCGCGCGAGAACGAGCAGACTGTCCACTATGCCGCCCAGCCTGCGCGCTTCGGCTTCGACACCGCGAAGTGCGGAAACGTAGTTTTCCGCATCCCGCGGCTGCTGGAGCGCGACTTCTGCCCGCGTCCTGAGAATCGTGATCGGGGTCCTCAGCTCGTGCGCCGCATCAGCCATGAATCGCCGCATGAATTCCATCGAGCGTTCGATCGGGGCGGTCGACTTGCGAACGAGAATGAAGCCGCCTGCCGCAACGAGAATCAGGGCGGCGAACGAGATCGCTACGAACGCGGCGATCAGATCCGCGTATCTGTCCTCCAGCTCGATCCTGTCGGCCACAGCTACCGCGACGAGCTCGCGACCTGACGCGAGCTTGAACCGCAGCGCGTGGAGCCGGAGCGTCCTGTCCTCCGGAGCGTCATGCTGGGCCGTGATCTGCCCGACTCTGCCCGCGTCCTTCGCCGACTGGCGAATCCAGTCGTCGACCTTGGCCGGTTTTATCGGATTCCCCTGGATGTCGAGGAGGTAGAGCATGCGGTCGGGGATGTTGAGCTCGTCCACCGCATCGATGACGCGTCCGCGCGCTCCGGCCGCTTCCACCTCTCTGATGCGGGCGGCCCGCACCAGCTCGAATGAGGCGCTCTTCAGCGAATCATCGAGTTGCTGCGATAGCTGGTAGCTGATGACCAGGAACAAACCCGCGCCGAGCAGGAGGATGATGAGCCCAAACGTCGCGACGTACCAGATTGTGAGGCGCAATCGCAGCCGTTTGAGTCGCTGGATTCCCAGCCGCGACGAGGTCGCTTCAATCGCCAAAACGATATCCGGCGCCGCGCACTGTCTGGATCAACTTGACCGGGTAGTCGTCGTCGATCTTCCGGCGCAGCCGCCGCACCAGCACCTCCAGCACGTTGGTGAAGGGATCGTGGTTCTCGTCCCAGACGTGCGCGGTGATCGCCGCCCGATCGACCACTTGCCCGTGATGAAGCACGAAAAACTCGAGCAGCGAGAACTCCTTGGCGGTCAACTCGACCTGTTTTCCGGCGCGTCGCACGCGGTGCGCTTCGAGATCCACCTCGAGATCAGAGACCTTCAACGTCTCCGGCAGGGGAGCCCCGCGCCTTCTCGCCAGCGCCCTCACTCGCGCCAGCAGCTCCCGGAACGCGAACGGCTTGGTGAGATAATCGTCGGCACCGACTTCGAGGCCAGTCACACGATCGTCGACGGCATCCCGCGCGGTGAGCATCAGTATTGGGGTCGCGACCTCCCGCGCCCTCAGCTCGCGGCACAGGTCGAAACCGTTTCCGCCCGGCAGCATCACGTCGAGAATGAGGACGTCGAAGCTTCCGAGCAATGCCTTCAGTTTCCCGTCGGCGTAGTTCGCCACCGTGACGACCTGCACGCCGTGCTCCGCGAAGCCGGTCTTGACGATAGCCGCCAGGCCGGGATCGTCTTCAACAAGAAGAACTCGCATTGTCGCCAATCTATATCGTCTGACTCGGGCCGCACACTATGTAATCGGCATGACAGCTTGACCGCGTATGATTCACGAGGACAACCGGGCTGATTCCCGCGACCGTCGCGGGACTGCAGATCAAACATATTGAGGAGGACGCATGATTAAAGCGATAGCCGTGGCAGTTGCTCTCGCCGCTGCCACCACCGTTGCTGGCGCGCAGGGCACGAGCACCTACAACAAGAGCACGGCCAAGCCGGCGACGCAGGCCACGACGACGGCCAAGAAGCACAAGAGAGTAAAGAAGGAAGAGAGCCAGTCGGCGCTCCAGAAGGAAGCGAAGATCTCCGAGGCGACGGCACGCGCCACGGCGCTACAGCAGGTTCCCAATGGCACCGTGAAGTCCAGCGAGCTCGAGCGCGAGAACGGAAAGCTGATTTACTCCTATGACATCACCGTCCCGGGCAAGGCCGGAATCGACGAAGTGAACGTCAATGCGATTGACGGCACCGTCGTCGCCAAGCAGCACGAGACTCCAAAAGCGGAGAAGGCAGAGGCGGCTAAGGAAGCGAAGGAAAAGAAGGCGGCGAAAAAGTAGTCTTCGGAGGTAATCCCTCCGCTGGGCTGGCTGGGATGTAGCTAACGGGTGGGTGTGAGGCGATGGAATAAGCCTTGCCCCACCCGATTCGTCTCACCGCCGGGGCCCATAAATTAAGTAATGCGATCCCTTGCCCGAGCGACTGCACTCCTCATGTTCCTCTCGGCGGTTGCACGGAGCCAGGAGACTGTCACCAGACAACAGGCGATAGAATCCGCCGTCACCCGCGGTGCACGCGCAGGCGTTGCTCGCGCCGACACTCTCGTCGGATCGGCACAGCTGCGCGCCGCAAGACAGTGGGACAATCCGAGCCTGACTGCGACCTACTCGCGGGCCGTACCTACTCACCACGAGACAGTGGATCTCCCGCTCGACCTCACCGGCGTTCGCTCCGCGCGCATTCGGTCAGCCCAATCCACGAGGCTGGCGAGTCAATACCGATTTCAGTTCGAGCGAGCTGCCGCGGCTCTCGACGCCGACACGACCTATACGCGGGCTCTGGCGGCCGCGGAGCATTTGCGTCTGGCACGTCGAAACGCGAAGGATGCGGACAGTCTGCGCCGAATGTCCATCGTTCGGCGCGACGCTGGTGACGCCAGCGAGCTCGATGTGCTGCTGGCGACCGTCAACGCCGGTCAGGCCGCGAACGTGACTGCCGCTGATTCGCTCACCTACGTCTCAACGTTGTTCGATTTGCAAGCCGTAATGGGGCTCGATGCCGATCGTGTGGTGATAGCCCCGATCGACTCCCTTGCGCTCCCTGCCTCCACCAGCGTGGATGCCGTTCCACTGCGCGCTCTCCCGGTCGCCGCCGCCGAACAGGCCCTCACTGCGGCTGATCTTTCGGTGCGCGCTCAGCGGCGAAGCATCTTTACGCCGTTCAGCATTCAGGCCGGGATCGAGCATGGAGATCCGTCGCAGCCGGGCATTCTTCCGACTTTTGGTGTGTCGATCCCTCTTCCACTTTTGAATCGCAATCGCGGTCCGATCGCGCTCGCCGAAGCCGAGCGGGAGCGCGCGCGGGCCGAGCTGGCGCTGGCGCGGATCGAGACGCAGTTGGCGATCGGCCGCGCCATCCGCTCGCGCAACCTTGCACTCGAAAAAATTCAGCGGGACCGTTTACTGGTGGAGAGCGCGACCCGCATTGCCGCCATGTCCCTCACTGCCTACCGCGAGGGCGCGCAGGGTCTTCCGGCGGTGCTCGAAGCGCAGCGCAATGCGCGTGACATTCTGTCGCAGTACATCGACGACCTGGCAACCGCGTGGATAGCGACTGCAACCATCGGACTGTACAACCTGACTCCGTCCACACGATGAAGCGCACCGCTGTTCTTTGTCTCGTTGTCGTCGCCTTTGGCTGCCACAAGTCCGCCGGCGATTCGGCCGATCCAAATGCGCTGGTCAACGTGAAAACGGCGGTCGCGACGATCGAGCCTTTCGCCGAGACCATCAGTGCGATCGGGACCGTGAATGCGCGCAGTGGTCACATCGCATCGCTCAGTCCGCCCGCGCCCGCACGCATCGCCGCCGTGTACGTGTCGCAAGGGCAAAAAGTCAGCGCGGGGATGGCACTCGTTGCTTTCGAGCAGGCCCCGTTCGTGGCGTCAGCACAAAGCGCAGAGGCGGCCCTGGTTGCCGCGGAGCGCAACTACGAGCGAGCCCGGCGGCTCGCTGAGGCGGGCATACTTCCGACAAAGGACGCCGATCTGGCGGCGACGGAGCTTGCCCAGGCACGAGCGGCGGCGTCTCTCGCCCGCAGGTCGGCTCAGTTGGCCACCCTGCGCTCGCCGATCTCCGGAGTCGTCACCAAGCTCAACGCGCCGCTAGGTGCGTCGATGGACCCCACTCAGCAGATCGTCGAGGTCGCCGATCTCGGCGCGCTCGATATCATCTTCAACGTTTCGCCATCGGACGCCGCGCGGATTGCACCAGGCGCATCGGTAACGCTGAGCGCTGGCGAGAGCGCGAAGGGCGAGCCGCTCGGCGTGGGACACATCACGGACATCGGCGGAGCCGTGGACTCGGCGACTCGGAGTGTCTCCGTGCGCGCCCTGGCTCCCCCCACTGCGCGGTCTCTGCGGATTGGAGAGACGATCTTCGGTCAGATCGCGACAGCGGTGCATCCGCGGGCGATCGTGATTCCAGTGACTGCCCTCGTGCCGGATGGCGACGGGTTCAAAGTTTTCGTCGTGACGGCCGGCGACATTGCGCGCGCGCGACCTGTTAGCGTCGGACGAAGAACCGAGGCGAGCGCCGAGATCCTGAGTGGGCTGGCGGCGGGCGAGCGCGTTGTGACCGAGGGAGCGTACGGGCTGGAGGACAGCGTCAAGGTAGCGCAGGCCAGATAGTGAAATCGCTATTCGATATGCTCGCCGCGCAGCGCCGGTTCGTCTACCTGCTCGTGGCGCTGCTGAGCGCCGGCGGCATCTACGCGGCGCTCAATCTTCCGTCCGCGATCTACCCCGAGCTTGCCTTCCCGCGCGTCCTCGTCGTGGCCCAGGGCTCGTCACTAGGGGCGCGCCAGATGCTCTTCACGGTCACCAGGCCGATCGAAGAGGCCGTGAGCATCGTGCCGGGTTTGACGCGCGTGCGCTCGCGCACCATCCGGGGGGGGAGCGAGATCAGCATCACGTTCTCGGACAACACCGACATGACCTACGCGCTTCAGCAGGTTCAGGCGCGCGTCAATCAGGTGCGTACATCGCTCCCCGCCGAGATCCAGATTGAAGTCGAGCGAATGACGCCGTCGCTGTTCCCGATTCTATCCTACAATCTCGAGGGTGGCGATCCGGCGACGCTGTACGACATCGCGCGCTACCAGCTCAAGCCTCTCATCTCTCGCGTGCCGGGAGTGGGACGAGTGGACGTGCAGGGGAGCGACATCCGCGAGATCGAGGTCATCGCAGATCCTGCTCGCCTGGCCGCGCAGCGACTCACGTACGACGATCTTGCTACTGCGATCAAAGAAGCCACCGGAATAAACGCTATCGGACGGCTGCCACAGGACTACAAGCAATTCCTCATCGTCGCCGCGCAGGAAGCGCGGACTCCCGAAGACATCGCCGCCATTGTCGTGGCCCACGGTCTGAGAGTTCGCGACGTAGCGACAGTGACTTTGGGCACGGAAGACCACGTCCGCATCATTGCCGGCGATGGAAAACCAGCTGCCCTGCTCAACATCACACGCCAGCCCGGCGGGAATACGCTGGCCATCGTGGACAGTGTGGCGAGCCTCGCCGCGTCGGTCAGTAAAACGCTGCCGCCGGGCGTGAAGCTGAAGGCGGTCTACGACCAGGGTGCGCTTGTCCGCGATGCGATGAAGTCGGTGAGAGACGCGATGATCGTCGGAGCCATTCTGGCGGTCATCATCCTGCTGCTGTTCCTGCACCACGCGCGCATCACCGCGATCAGCGCCTCGTCGATCCCGCTCACGCTCGCGATCAGCGTTTTCGCGATGTATCTGATCGGGCAGACATTCAACCTCATGACCCTCGGAGCGATGGCGATCGCCATC
>DATHGO010000106.1:0-14497 GCA_035317585.1 Gemmatimonadaceae bacterium
CCTCATCGTCGCCGACGGCGTCGGTGGAGCGGCGTCCGGCGCACTCGCCAGCTCCATCGCAACCGAAACGATTCTCAGCGAGCTCCATCGCTGGTGGCACAAGGTGCCCAAGCGCACGCCTGAATCGGTCGAGGCCGCGCTCAAGCGTGGAATCGACATCGCAAACCGGGCGATCTATCAGACAGCGAGCACATCGCCCGAGCACCACGGCATGGGCACGACCACCACGCTCGCGCTCGTACTCGATGGTGAGGCGTTCATCGCGCAGGTGGGTGACAGCCGCGCTTATCTGGTTCGCAAAGGAGCCGCGAAGCAGCTGACCAAGGACCAGTCATTCGTGCAGCGGCTGATCGACGCCGGCCGGATGACGGCAAAGGAAGCGGCGCAGAGCGAGCACCGCAACATCATTCTCCAGGCGCTTGGCCCGGAGGAAAAAGTCGTCACGGATTTCTATCGGGTCAAGCTGGACAACGATGATATCCTCGTGCTTTGCAGCGACGGCCTGTCGAACCAGGTGTCGCCCGAGGAGATCGGACGCATCGCGCGTGGCGCCGGCCGGCCGGAAGACATCTGCAAGGCGCTCATCGAGGAAGCAATGCACACCGGTGCGCCCGACAACGTGACCGTCGTGACGGCGCGTCTTCGCACTCCTGAAGAGGACTATCGCCGCGGCGGCAGGGGCTGAGGGGCTCTCGTCGACACGGTCTCGCCGGTGTGAGGCGCGGCGCCGATTGGGACATCGCGCGACCAGGGCGCGATGAAGGGCAGCAGCAGTAGCGGCGGAATCGCCATCGCGACTGTCAGGAGGAAGAATCCCGGCCACCCCAGAGATTCCGCAACCTTTCCGGCGGGAGCGACGAGTATATCCCTGCTTGCGGCCAAAAGGCTCGAGAGAAGCGCGAACTGCGTGGCAGTAAAGCGCCGGTTGCACATCTCCATCAAGTAGGCGGTCATTCCCCCGGTAACGAGGCCGAGGCCGAAGTTCTCGGTAATGATGGCAGCCACCATGAAGGCGTGGTTCTTCCCCGAGAGGGACAAGCCGTAGTAGGTGAGATTGCTCAAGCCCTGGAAAACCACGAAAATCCACAACGAGCGGTTGATCCCCAGGATCCCCATCACCGCGCCTGCGACGAGAACGCCGACGATCGTGGCGACTACCCCGACACCCAGAAAGACTGCGCCCACCTCGCTCTGGGAAAAACCCGTCTGAAGGAGAAACGGGGTCGTCATGCTGCCGGCAAGACTATCGGAGTATTTGTAGGCGACGATAAACAGCAAGACCACCAGCGCGCGCAGCACGCCAAGGCGTTGAAAAAAATCGGCGAACGGGAGCACGACAGCTTCCACGAGAGTTCTCGGTGGCGCGTCGCTCAGAACCGGCTCCGGTGCGACAAACGTGGTGGCGATGCCGATGATCATCAGCAGCGAAAGGATGAGATACACGATTGGCCACGGCATTCGGTCGGCTAGAAAAAAAGCCAGCGCGCCGGTCGTGATCATTGCGATGCGATAGCCCATCACGAACACCGCGGCACCGGCGCCCATTTCGCGATCTCGAAGGACGTCGGTGCGATACGCGTCCAGCGAGATATCCTGCGATGCGCTGAAGAAGGCGATCGCGATCGCATTGATCGCCAGCATCTTCAGTCCGGTCCGTGGGTCATGCAGCGACATCGCGGCGATCGCGAGGAGCAGTAGCACCTGTGTTATGAACACCCATCCACGACGGCGACCGAGGAACGGCGGGACGTAACGATCCATCAATGGAGCCCACACGAACTTGAGCGAATACGGCAGCGTGACGAGACTGAAGAAGCCGATCGTGGCGAGATCGACTTTCGCCGTAGTCATCCATGCCTGGAGAGTCTTGCTGGTGAGATAGAAAGGCAGCCCCGACGAGAAGCCAAGGAAGAGAAGCACCGCCATCTTCGGCTGCCCGAAGATTCGAAAGGCTGACGTTTTCGTGGTGCTCTCGCTCATTGAGTTATCCCTTGTGAGGTCGGCTACCCTGCGGCCTTCGCGCTCTTCCCAGCGCTGTTCGCGGCCACCTCGCGCAGCAGCACGCGTGCGGCTGCCCGTTGCATCACCGCTTCTCCACCCCACGCGCAAAGAATCGGAGCGTCGGTGTCCAGCTCGTTCGCAAGCCGCGGGTGGCTGAATTGCACGATGAGCCGGTCTCCGGGCTTGGAGGCGTCGAGCGTTCCTCGCACCGCGTCCTTCGCCGACGACGAGAAGCCCGGCCTACCCTTCCAGGCCCGAATGTCACCAAACAGCGCGATTACGGTGGCGCCCGTGCCCGTGCCCGTGTCCGTTCCTGCAATGCCACCCAAGACGACATCGATTCCGCCCGCGCGCAAAGCCGAGATGAGAGGATCGCGCGACGGAGCGGGATATGGACCGCCGAGGTCATCGTCCACGACGACCAGATTCCATGGTTGCTCGAGTGGCGGCATTTGGCCGCGGATCATGTGCACTACCTGCTCGGCGAGCTGAATGGCCCATCCGCTCTCGTCGCGCCCGACACGACTGGTGTCCCGCGAGAGCGACGCCCAGCGCGCCCATCTGCGGCGGCGCTCGACCGACTGGCGTATCCTGTCTCCGTCGAGCCGCTTGTCGTCGATCGCCTTCTGTACCGCCCGCTCGCATTCGACGATGTTCGTCGGATAGAGCAGACAATCGCAGCCGGCCTCGAGCGCGCGGATAACCGCCTCCATTTCTCCGCCTCCCAGCACCGCCTCCATGATCAATGCGTCGGTGACCACGAGACCGGTGAACTCCAGCTCGTTGCGGAGAAGATTCGTCAGAATCTCGCGCGAGAGCGTGGCGGGCGCGCCGCTCGGGTCGAGCGCTGGAAACGCTACGTGCGCCGTCATAATCGACGCGACTCCCCGCTCGATCGCGCGGCGAAATGGAACCAGATCCGTCGCCCGAATCGTCTCCGCCGACTCCTCGACGCGTGGCAGCTCCTTGTGCGAGTCGACTGTCGTGCGCCCGTGCCCCGGAAAGTGTTTGGCGGACGCGAGCACGCCTTCGGCCTGACACGCGTCGATCCATGCGGCTGCGTACTCGCCCACGCGGTCGGGATCGCTTCCGAACGAGCGCGTGCCGATGATCGGATTGTTCGGCTCGATATCGAGATCGCAGTCGGGTGCATATATCCAGTTGATTCCCAGCTCCCGGGCTTCGGCCGCACTCACGGCCGCGGCGCGCCGCACCGCCTGAATGTCCTGCAGCGATGCGATCGCCGCCAGCGGAGGCAACGCGGTCTCTCCCGCGAACTGCTGCCCCGCTCCGCGTTCCAGGTCCGCGCCGATCAAGAGCGGGATTCGCGACTTGGAGTGAAGATTCTCCGTCAGTACCGCGACCTGTTCCGATGGACCGCCGAACAAAATGAATCCGCCGACACCCAGCTTCAGCGCCAGCTCGATCGCGTCCCGTTCGCCCTCGTAGCCCCGCGTTGCATCCCAGCGGATGGCCGGATAAAAGAGCTCGGCGATCTCGCTCATGCCGGCGTGCGCTTCCCCAGCACACGCGGACCGCGCGCGCCAGTGGCAGTGGGAACGTTTCCGGGCCGTTTTGTCACGTGCAGATATCCAAGCAATGCAAAGGCCACCGCTTCCTTCGCTTCCCCGTCGAAATAGACGGCATCGAAGTGGCGAACAGCTATCGGCGCCGCGGCCTTCTCGATTGCAGCGAACAAGGCGGGGTTTTTCGCGCCACCTCCGGAGACGAGTACCTCCCGGACCGGTTCCACGATGAATCGCTTGTATGCGTCGCCGATGCTTTCTGCCGTCAACTGGACGGCGGTGGCGACGATGTCTTCGTCGCTGGCGCCAGTCGCGTGCGCAGTAGCAATCAGTTTCTGGACGTAGTCGGAGTTGAATAGCTCGCGTCCGGTTGACTTCGGCGGAGCCGCGCTGAAATAAGGATGCTTCAACAGCTCGGCCACTATCCGCATGTTGGGCTTGCCCGCTCGCGCCAGCTCTCCGTCCACATCGTAAGGAAGTTTGGGCCGGAGGGCTCGAGTTACACCATCGATCACAGCGACACCGGGCCCGGTGTCGAAAGCCCGGACACCCTCGATCTGACCGCGCGGCGGCACGATCGTGATGTTGCCGATGCCGCCCAGATTCTGGAGACCTCGCCATTCCGACTGTGAAGAGAACAGCATCGCATCGGCGATCGGAACGAGCGGCGCGCCTTGTCCACCAGCCGCGACATCGCGCACCCGAAAGTCGCTGATGACATCGATGCCGGTTCGCTCGGCGATGACGGCCGCCTCACCCGACTGCCAGGTGGAGTGTCCCGGGTCGTGCCAGATCGTCTGACCGTGCGACGCAATCGCGACGATGTCGTCGCGCGCGATACCGGCCTCGGCCATCACCTCTATCGCGGCGTCTGCCAGCCACCCTCCCAAATCGAAATTGAGGCGGCAATACTCGGACGGAGTGCCGGCGCCGAGTGCCGCCGTCAGCCGGGTGCGCTGAGCGCTGGAATACGGGCGCGACGTGTGCGCGAGGAGGTCCACATCGATCCGCCCGTCGCTCGCCTCGCGGAAGCGCGCCACCGCGGCACTGATTCCATCGAGCGAGGTGCCCGACATCAAGCCGACGACCACGCCGGACGACAACACTCTATGCCTCCTTGATTGGAGGCGGGGCATCTTTCGTGACGCGCCTGACCACCCCGCCGTTGTCGGCGAGAAGCTTCTCGGCCTGTTCGCGCGAGACGCCCTTTTTCTGCATGACGATCGCCAGCTTGACGCTCTTGCCGGCGCGCTCCAGGAGCTTGGTCGCTTCGTCTCGCGACACGCCGCAGACCTCCATCACGATCCGCTGACTCCGATCGATCAATTTGTTGTTCGTCGCGCGCAAGTCGACCATCAGATTGCCATAGGTCTTGCCGAGCCTGATCATCGCGCCGGTAGTTATCGTGTTGAGCACGAGCTTGGTCGCCGTGCCGGCCTTCATACGCGTCGAGCCGGTGACCACCTCGGGCCCCACGATTGGAAGCATCGCCACATCGACCTTCGACACGAGATCGGCCGGCGGCGGCGAGCAGGCGACGATTCCTGTTTTGGCGCCGAGCGTGGCGGCGCGCTCGAGAGCGGCGCGCACGTAGGGCGTCGTGCCCGAAGCCGCGATCCCGATCACGAAGTCCTTGTCGTTGACCCCGTGCTCGTCCATCGCCAGCGCGCCGTTCTTGACGACGTCCTCCGCTCCTTCCTGGGAACGCGTCAGGGCGGGCAGTCCGCCGGCAATGATCCCCTGCACCATTTCCGGTTTGGTGCCGAAGGTCGGTGGACACTCGCTTGCGTCAAGCACTCCCAGTCGTCCTGAAGTACCGGCACCAACGTAGAACAAGCGTCCGCCGGAGCGAAATGTTGTTTCGGCGAGCTCGATCGCGCGCGCTATTTGCTCTCGTTGGGTTGCGACCACTTCGGGAACTCTGCGATCTTCCGCGTTTATCATGTCTACGATCTCGAGGGCGGACGCGAGATCGATCGAGACGGTACGCGGGTTGCGGCGTTCCGTTTCGCGAGGGTCCAGCATCAATGCGCTGCCGAGCGGTGAGTCACGACCAAACTTACCCGACGGCTCGCGCGTATTGCAAGACAACTTGGAGCAACATGATGAGACGTTTTTCTCTGGCGTTATTGACGTTGATGTTCAGCGCGGGAGCGCTGAGCGCGCAGATGCCGCGGCGGCCAAGCGGATATACGAACAATCCAGATTACTGGATTACCGCCGGAGTTTCCGGATTCCGGGCGAATGTCGTCAACGATGGGACATCCGCGAGTACGTGGAACTTCGGCAACTCCACAAACTTTGCGTATCGCGGGTCCATCGAGAAGGGAGGGAACAACGGCTCGTCCTTCGGCGTGGCAGGCAGCTGGTCCCACGTGCCCTTCCAGTACACGTCGACCGGCGCCGTGATTCCGTCGGGTGGAGCACAATGCTTGAGTGCGAGCTGCGA
This sequence comes from Gemmatimonadaceae bacterium, assembly GCA_035317585.1. GTDB lineage: Bacteria > Gemmatimonadota > Gemmatimonadetes > Gemmatimonadales > Gemmatimonadaceae > UBA4720. The sequence goes on from DATHGO010000106.1 coordinate 5,977, forward strand.
CGCGCATCTCGACCTGATGACCCTCGTGGCGACGTTTCACTCGGGAGCGGGAATCGGCTTCCATCAGGTGCTGGAGCTCAACGGCGGAGTCGTTGCGTACAGGAACTTGAAGCGCGATTCCGACGGCGCGAAGCTGGCGCCGACGGGCGGCAACATCGATCCGTTGTTTGCACTCGGATACGGATTTGGTTACGGGCTCAGTGACCGAACCAACCTCGATATCATCTCGGACTACTCGTTCGCGATCCATGAGAGAAAGGACTTGTCGAACGGTACGAGCAATACGAACAGCATGCCCGCGCTGCGGCTGTCGCTCCGAATGGGATTCGGTGGGACCGCGCGCCGCAGGTAGGTAGTGGGCGAGGGGCGGGATTCCCCAGGCGCGCTCCCAACCACGTGACACGCGGGGTGCGGGGTGGATAGAATTCACGCTGGCACCCTCCGGAGATCCGCTCTGAAAAAGAAATTGATTCTCGCCACGGCGGTCGTAGCCGGATCCGCCTGGCTCGTAGCCGCCGCGCCATCCAGGCGTCAGGTAGTCGATCCCTCGATGCCGAAGCGCGTTCCCGCCGTTTTTCCGGCTGGGTGGCGTTTTCCCGCCGGCGCTCACCCGACGTTCGCTCCGCACGCAATCGTCGCCAGCAACAATCGGCTCGCCGCTGAAGTTGGCGCCCAAGTGATGAAACAGGGCGGAAATGCCGTCGATGGCGCGGTCGCTACCGGGTTCGCGCTCGCCGTAACGTTCCCCGAGGCTGGAAATCTCGGCGGCGGCGGCTACATGGTGATACGCATGGCGGACGGTCGCACCGACGCGCTCGACTATCGGGAGACTGCGCCACTGGCCGCGACCCGCGATATGTACGTTGGCGCCAACGGCAAGCTCACCGGAGAGAGCATGATCGGGCCTAAGGCGTCGGGCGTGCCAGGCGCCGTCGCCGGAATGATCGAGGCGCATCGCAAGTACGGCGCGCTGCCCCTCTCGAGAGTGCTCGCACCGGCGATACGTCTTGCATCGGAAGGCTTTGTCGTCGACTCGACGCTTTTCGCTTCGCTCTCGGGCGAGAAGTATCGAATCAGCAGCTTCGCCGGGAAATCGGTTTTTCTTCCTGGTGGGTCACCGCCCCGGATCGGATCTCGACTCGTCCAGCCGCAACTCGCGCGCACTCTCCGACTGATCGCCGACTCGGGCTCGCGGGTTTTCTACCGCGGCAGCATCGCGGACTCTATCGCGGCCGAGATGACGCGAAGCGGCGGCCTGATCACGAAGGCGGACCTCGCTCGCTACCGGGCACTCTGGCGCCAGCCGATACGAAGCAGCTATCGCGGTTATGCGCTGCTCTCGATGCCGCCATCCTCGTCCGGCGGGACCACGGTGACCGAGATGTTGAACATTCTGGAAGCGTACGGGCCAGTGACTCCGTTCGGGAGCGTGGGGCGGATCCACGCGCTTGCCTCGGCGTCGCAGCGGGCATTCATCGACCGCAACTCGAAGCTGGGCGATCCCGCGTATGTCAGGGTTCCCCTCGACAGGCTCACAAGCAAGGTTTACGCGAAGGCGGTCGCCAGAACCATCTCGCGCGATCACGCCGACCCGACGGTCCAAGTGGCATCGGGACAGCGAGAGGGAAACGAGACGACGCACTACTCCGTTGTCGATCGTTCCGGAAACGCAGTGGCGACGACGACGACGCTGAACGACCTGTACGGCTCAGGAGTCTTCGTGAGCGGGGCCGGCTTTTTTCTCAACGACGAGATGGACGATTTCACTTCACAGCCCGGCACTCCCAACATGTACGGCCTGATCCAGGGCGCCGCCAATTCGATCGCGCCGGGCAAGCGAATGCTGAGCGCGATGTCTCCGACGATCGTTCTCGATCCGTGGGGACACCTTCTGCTCGTGACTGGCGCGCGCGGGGGTCCAAGAATCATCTCCGCGACGTCGCAGATCATTCTCAACGTTATCGATTCCCGAATGTCGTTGGCGGATGCGATGAGTGCGCCGCGAATACACCACCAGTCGCTACCCGATTCCATCCGCGTTGAGAAGGGTGGCTTCGAGCCGTCGGTGCTGGCGCGACTGAGGCAGATGGGGCATCACGTCTACGAGCAGAGCGGGATCGCCTCGGCGGCGTCCATCATGCGCGTGAGGGGCGGCTACGAAGGCATGGACGACCCGCGCTCGCACGGCGGAGCGGTCGGGTTCTAGGCGCAAAAAACCCGGCGTGATCACTTCACGCCGGGTTTTTTTTCTGCTACCGCCAGGGCTCTCTCAGATATTAACCTGAGTTGACGAGTTGAGCGTAGCGGTAATGCGGCTGCCCGAGTTGACGCAGCCTTCATAGTTCGCCGTCGCAGCGGCAGCTCCAGCTCCGGCAGCGGCCCCGACAGCTCCGCCAATCACCGTGGCTTTGGTGCTCTTTCCAAGAATCTGTCCGGCGATCGCGCCGATTGCCGCTCCGCCGATGACCTTCTGCACATCTTTGCCCTTCGGCTGGTTCTTCACCTTGCTCACGTCAGCGTAGCTGGTGGTGGCGCTGACCGGATATGTATGTCCGCCGAAATTGACCGAGACGACGCGGAAGCCCATTACTACGTTGTCGTTGGCGTTCTCACTGCGCTTGAGCTCCGTCACTTCCACGGTCGCAGTCGCGCCGGCGGGGATCACCGCGCCGTTCGAGCCGGTGACGGCGTTGGTCACGCTGGCGTTGAAGCGATCGCCGACCTTGTTGGTATTCGTGCAGACCTTGGAACCGGACGCAAGGTTGAGCGTAGCACCTGCTGGAATCGTTCCGATTTTTGCCGCCGAGCCCGAGCTGTTACGGGTCACGGTGTTTCCACTCGACGTGACCGAGGTAGTCGGCTTCTTGGTGGTCGTAGTCGGGGTGCGGGAAGTGCTGCGCGTAGTAGTCGTCGTCTTAGTAGTCGTGCTCGGCGCCGGATTGGCGACCGTGCCGGCAGGAACGTCGGTGAGCGCGGGTTGCGCGCTGGTGTCTCTGTTCGCGAGCTGAATGTCCTTATTCAGGGCCGAATCCGCGGCGGCGGTGTCGTCTTTCTTTGAGCACGCACCTGCGAATAGCGCGAGCGAGAGTGCGAGCGACGCACTAAACCGGGGAATATATTGAGCCATTAAGCCTCCTCCATCGTGTGATGATCGCTTGGTTTTCACCAAGCTCATGAATAACTATGGACGGCAATCCATATGCCAACTTTGAAGAATCTTCGCCTCGCTGCGCCATATTACAAGCCGTATTGGAAGTCCTTTACAGCGGGCCTCCTTATCGTCCTGGCGTCGTCGGCGATCACCAGCGTCATCCCCTGGGTGCTCCGACGCGCAATCGACGCCATCAGCGCCGGCGCGCCGATGAGCACAATCTGGAAGCTGAGCGGCCTGATCGTCCTCGCCGCCATCGTCGGCGGCGCATTCAGATACGGCATGCGCGAGCTGATGAATGGCGTCAGCCGCTGGATGGAGTACGACCTGCGCAACGATCTCTTCATGCATCTGGAGACGCTCGACGCGGCGTACTTTGCACAGACCCGGACGGGCGATATCATGGCGCGCCTCACCAACGACTTGAGCGCGGTTCGAATGGCAGTCGGTCCGGCGGTGATGTACCTCGCCAACACGATCACCGGCGGGCTGTTCGCGCTGTACTTCATGCTCCGCATCGACGTGAAGCTGACCCTCCTCGCGCTGCTGCCGACGATCTTCCTGCCGGTGCTCACGATGAAGATGGGAAAGGCGATCCACGACCGGTTCGAGGCAGTACAGGAGCATTTCTCGACGCTCACCACCAGAGCGCAGGAGAATCTCTCTGGCGCGCGGATCGTCCGTGCGTACCGTCAGGAAGCAGCGGAGATAGCACGGTTCGGCGCGATCAACGATCAGTACCTCGCGCTCAACATGTCTCTCGTTAGGCTGTGGGGGACGCTGAACCCCCTGTTTGCGTTTTTCGGGGGGCTTGGCGCAGTGATCGTTCTGGGAGCTGGCGGAGCCCTTACGATCAGGGGCACGATTTCCGTTGGCTCGTTCGTGGCGTTCGGGATGTACCTCACCATGCTCACGTGGCCGATGATCGCACTCGGCTGGGTCATCAACCTTTTTCAGCGCGGCGATGCATCGATGGGACGCCTCGCCGAGATTCTCGAAGTTCGTCCGACCATCAATGGTGAAGAGCCTCGCCAGCACCTGCCGCCGACAGAATCGGGCCGCACTATCGAGTTTCGAAACGTCGGATTCCATTATCCGTCGGACGCCTCGGGCGAGCCGCGCTGGGTTCTGCGCAACGTCAGCTTCAGCGTGCCGGCGGGAGCAACGTTTGGTGTGGTCGGTGCGACCGGGAGCGGGAAGAGCTCCCTGATCGATCTGATCCCGCGTTTGTACGATCCGCAGGAAGGCGAGATTCTCATCGATGGCGTTCCGACGAAGAACGTCGCTCCGGCGGAGCTGCGGCAGGACATCGGATTCGTGCCGCAGGAAAGTCTTCTCTTCAGCGACACCATCGGATCGAACCTTTCGTACGGAACGAGCGGTATGACTCAGACCGGAGAATGGGCGGCCGGTGTAGCGCAGCTCGATGGGACGATCGAGAACTTTCCGGGGCGCTACGAAACGATCCTGGGCGAGCGCGGAATCAATCTGTCTGGTGGTCAGAAGCAGCGCGCTTCCCTCGCGCGGGCCCTCGCCAGAAAGCCGAGCATCGTGCTCCTCGACGACGCGTTGTCGGCGGTCGACACGCACACCGAGGCCGAGATTCTCAGGGCGCTGCGTGAAGCGCTGGCGGGACGAACTGCGCTCATCGCGTCGCACCGTATTAGCGCGATTCGCGATGCCTCATGGATCATCGTCCTCGAGAAGGGATCGGTGGTCGAGCAGGGGCGGCATCCGGAGCTGATGGCGCTGCGCGGTCGCTATTGGTCGCTGCTGCGGCGCCAGCAGCTGCTCGATGCGGTGGAGTCGGATGCGTTGGCAACGGATGTCCCGGCCACTACAATATGAGCATGTCCGACCGTGTCGGCTCCGCACCGAAAAAGCGGCTCAAAACGCTCAAGGCCCAGGCGGAAGAGGCGCAGCGCACGATCGACGAGCTGCGGGCCCGCGACGCGTTAAAGACCCAGTTTCTCTCCAACGTGTCGCACGATCTCCGGACACCACTCGCCGCCATCATCACGCACGCCGAGATATTGCGCGACGGAATGCTGGGCGATCTGAATCCAAAGCAACGAGACAGCGTCTCCGGAATTGTGAGCGGCGGCCAACAGCTGATCGACATGATCGACGAGATTCTTACTTACGTGCGCAGCGCGAGCGACCAGGTCACTCTCACGCGCACGGACTTCGATATCACAGAGCTCGTCGACCAGGTTCGGATGCTGAATCAGGCGCTCGCGGCGAAGAAGCACCTTACCATCGAGCGGCTCAACGGCGACGACCTGCCGCCGGTTTACGCGGATCGGGACAAGGTCAAACACGTGCTGGGCAATCTGATCGGGAACGCGATCAAGTTCACATCGGATGGCGGGCGCGTCTGGATCGGATTCTCCCGGCGTGGCCGTGACAGGGACGAGCTCGTGGTAGAAGTCGGCGACAACGGCCGCGGTATCGCGCGTGATCACTATGAGCTCGTGTTCCGCGAATTCGCGCAGGTCGACGCGTCACCTTCGCGTCCACACCATGGAACCGGCCTGGGGCTCGCCATTGCGCGCAATCTGGTCGAGCTGCACTCCGGGACCATCTGGGTCGAGAGCGAGCTTGGCAAAGGGAGCAGGTTCTTTTTCACGCTACCGCTCAATCCTCCGCGCGACTAAGTGCCAACGCGCATTCTGATTGTGGAAGACAGCCCACTCGTTACCGACGCGTTTCGCGTTCTCTTCACGGCGGTCGGCTACGAGGTTGATGCCGCCACGACCGTCGCCGAGGGGATCGAGCGTGCTATGTCGGCGCCCGTTGACATGATGCTGCTCGATCTCTCCCTGCCGGATGGAAACGGACTCGAGATCCTGCAAGAGCTTCGCAAGCGCGGCTTCCTTCCCCGATCCACCCTGGCGATGACGGGCCACAACGATTCGGCTTCGCGTCGCAGCTGCCTCGAGGCCGGTTGCGCCGATGTCCTCCTCAAGCCTGTCCCAATCGCCGAGCTCTTACGTCAGATCGAACGCCACCTGGCATAGCGGAGCGGCGCGCGCGCCCGCGCGCGGGGCCCCTGCTTCAGCGATACTACCGCACGAAGTACCGCCTGTTCGCGCGAGAGAAGCGTGCGCGTCCGCCGCAGCGCGGCCTCATCATGCTTCAGATCGACGCTCTCGCTTATTCCGATCTCCGACGTGCCCTCGAGCTGGGTCTTTGCCCGACGATCTCGCGGCTGCTGCGCGAAGGATTCGCGCTCAGGCGCTGGTTCTGCGGACTGCCATCGGCGACGCCGTATTGTCAGGCAGGGATGTTCCACGGAGAGAACGACGGGATTCCCGCGTTTCGCTTCTACGACAAGACGGCGCGCAAGGTTATCACCTGCAACGCGCCGCACGGCGTGCAATACATCCGCGACCGCATCCATTCTCCCGGAGCGCTCGCGGGCGGCTCGAGCTACGTGAATCTTCTGGACGGAGATGCGCAGACCGTAGCTTTCACCGTCGCCACGCGCGACAAGATGTCTGTCTACCGCCGGCTCGGTGGAACGCGGATGGCACTGCTCATGGTGCTCCACCCCATCCGGATGGCGCGCATGGTTCTCCAGGGGGCGTTCGAGTGGCTGCTCGAGGAATGGGAGCGGGCGCGCGGCGAGCTGGCGGGGAGGGTGACGCACTCGGAGGGCATCTTTCCATTCATACGCATCCTCAGCAATGTCGTCGTGCGCGAGCTGCAGACGATGGCGATTCTGCTCGATGTCTATCTGGGCGTTCCCATCATTTACAGCACGTTCATGCAGTACGACGAGCTGGCGCACCATTTTGGTCCGTCGAGCAAGCAGGCGCTGGTCGATCTGCGCCGCACCGATGCGCGCATCGCCGAGATCTGGAGAATGGCGCAGTTGGCGGGGGGGCGGGGTTACGATCTCGTCATTCTCTCCGACCACGGGATGACGCCGGCCCTGAGCTACCGGGTGAAGTACGGGGAGTCGCTTGGCGCGACGGTGCAACAGATTCTCGACGAGACGCGGGTGAAGGGCGCGCAACCGCCGCGATCGCTCGCCAGCTATGCCGTAGATACCGAGTACTCGGACATCGGTCCCGGAGTCGTCGAAGCAGTCGCACAGCTGACGCCGGTCTCGTTCGGCGCGAGAAGCGCGATTCGCAGATTCCGCGATTGGCTGAGAAGCCGCTATGGGTTGCGCGAAATCATTTTCCCGGAGAAGTACCGCGTGGACCGGACGAATGATGTCGTGGTCACCTACAGCTCCTGCCTGGCCCTGGTTTATTTCGCGGCGACGGAGCAGCGGCTCGCTCTCGAGCAGATCATGGCCGACGCGCGCTGGGCCAGACTCTACGAACGGCTCGTAGCACATCCGGGAATCGGCCTGGTGGCCACAGTCTCGGGCGACGGGGTAAATCTGGCAGGCAAGCACGGCCGCGCGAGTCTGCGCGACGGTCAGGTCGAGGTGATTTCAGGAGAGAATCCGCTCGAGATTTTCGGCACCGAGCTGTACGTCCTCCGAGCCGTCGAATCGCTCGTGAAGCAACCGAACGCAGGCGATTGCGTTCTGTTCGGCGCGTTTGACGGCTACGACATCATCTCCTTCGACGATCAGGTCGGCGCGCACGGCTCGGCCGGCGGCGATCAGGTCTATCCCTTCATCATCTCGCCCGAGCGCCTGGGCTTAGGGGGCGAATCGCTGGAGGATGCGCGCGACATCCACCGCACTGTCCTGGCCCGCTACGCCGCCGCCAACGCCGAGAATGCTCCCCCGTCGGCCGCGCGCTTGACTCCCGTCGCGCCTCGCGCCGCGGTCTGATCCTCATATCGCTGCTATTCTCGCCGGTACGGCGGATAGGATCCCCTTCGGCGGCTACGCTCGCTTGGTCGGAGCCCCTAACTACGCTCCCTCGCTCCGCTCAGTCGCGGGTCTCCTCCTCGCGCTCGCTTTGCAAAGCGGCCTACGAGGACCCTATCCGCCTTCCCTCCAAGTCCGTCGCAGGTGAAGCATCTCGTTCGCGCCTCGCACGCGACTCAAGTTCATCGCGCGGCGTCCCCGGCCATTCCGCGGGAGCGCGCCGAGCGAAGCTCGGCATCCCCGTGCTCCCCACGGGGGGCGACCGCGAACGAACTGCGCGCACTCGCGGCGCGAAGCGCCGCTGCGGTTACGAATCTGTGCGGGGAGGTGAGGGTGTCCTCGGAGGGGCACCCGCAGCAAGAGCCCGCCGTTTGGGCGCGCCAGCGCGCCCAAACGGCGGGCGTGCGAGGACACTGCCCCGCAGAGGACACCCTCACCGACCACCAACAGTGATGCCAATCGAAGCGCAAGAACAAAAAGCTAGATCGTCCCCGCGTTGATCCATTTTACTACACGCGGCGGCTGATACGCCT
>DATHGO010000107.1:0-6376 GCA_035317585.1 Gemmatimonadaceae bacterium
AAGCTGATGTTGGACGCGATGCAGGTCTCGGCGAACTCCGCGTTCTCGGCGAGAAATCCGTAACCGGGATGGATAGCGTCGGCGCCGGCGATCTCGGCGGCGGCGATGATGCGCGGGATGTTGAGATACGATTCCCGCGCCGGCGCGGGCCCGATGCAGACGTCGTCGTCGGCGAAGCGCACGTGGAGCGATTCGCGATCGGCTTCGGAGTAGACGGCGACCGTTTGGATACTCAATTCGCGGCAGGCTCTTATTACGCGCAACGCAATTTCGCCGCGATTCGCGATCAATACTTTCTTAAACACTTACGCTCATAGGCTTACTCTAAAGCTAAAGACCAAGGGAACTGAACGGGTGCCAGACGTCAGTAGCGTAGTTGCCAGTGATTAGTTCACGACGCCCGGACTTTCCTCGGTGGCATTCAAGCGCAGGGAGATGCTCTTCCCCTGAACCGCGCCGGGATAAGTCGGGGCGTAGTGAACGGCAAACTGGCATCTATGCCACTGACCACTGGCACCCGTTCAGTTGCAGTTTCCAGCCCGTTCAGTTGCAGTGTTCAGCCTGTTCAGTTGCAGCTGCCAGTTAGGTGACTTCTTGCTTAACAGTGTCCCACGAGGTGTCACTTGAAGCGGCGATCCCCTGCGCGCGAAGCGCGAATTCCGCGGGGTTGGTCGCGGCGAACAACGCATCGTCGTAGGAGATCACGCCCTTGTGGTACCAGTTCATGAGGGACTGATCGAAGCTCTGCATCCCGTAGGCGACGCCGCCTTCCTTGATCAAGTCCGGAATGTTGAGCGCTTTGCTTATGTCGCGGATCTGGTCGCGCACGGCCTCGGTGTTCATCAGGATCTCGGCCGCGGGCACTCTCCCCTTCTTGTCGGCGCGCCGAACGAGGCGCAGCGAGATGATTGCGCGCAGCGCTGTCGACAACATGTAGCGCACCTCCGTCTGCTGGTGCGGCGGATAGAACGACAGGACGCGGTTGATCGTCTGCGTCGCATCGGTCGTGTGCAGCGTCGAGAATACGAGGTGACCCGTCTCGGCTGCCTTGAGAGCGGTGTCGAGGGTATCGAGGTCGCGAATCTCACCCACGAGCAGAATGTCGGGGTCCTGCCTCAACACGCGTCGCAGCGCCTGACCAAAGCTGTTGGTGTCGGTTCCAACCTCGCGCTGGTTGATGCTGCTCTTGATATCGCGGTGCAGAAACTCGATCGGATCTTCGATCGTGATGATGTTGGCGTGTCGATTCTGATTGATATAGTGCAGCATCGATGCGAGCGCCGTCGATTTTCCCGATCCTGTGATTCCCGTGACCAGAACCAGGCCGCGAGGCATCAGCGCGATCCGCTCGCACACCTCGGGGAGATTGAGCTCCGCGATGGTCTTGGCCTGGAACGGCACTGTTCTGAGCGCGTAGGCGATCGTTCCGCGCTGCTGATAGGCGTTGACGCGGAAGCGGCCGATGCCCGGCACCGCCAGCGCGAAGTCGGACTCCTTCTGCTCCGAGAACTCCTTGATGTTCTTGGGCGCCATGATCTGCTCGGCGAGGCTGCGCAGGTCTTCCTGCTTCAGCGCCGGCAGCTCCATGGACATCATGTGCCCGTCGATGCGGAGCGTCGGGGGCCGTCCGACTTTCAGGTGAAGGTCCGATGCGTTCGCCTGGATCATGTGTTGAAGCACGGACTTATAGTCGAAGCTCGGGCCTGTTGCGTGGGGGGCGGCCGACTTCGGAGCCTGCGGGACCATTTTTTCAGCCATTGGGATCTATGCGGAGGAGGACCTGGCCATACTCGACGGGATGCGCGTTCTGCGCGAGAATCTCCTTCACCACTCCGTCGAATTCGGACTCGATCTCGTTCATGATTTTCATTGCCTCGATGATGCAAACTATCTGACCTTTGCTGATTCTGTCGCCGACCGCGAGATACGGCTTGGAACCAGGCTCGGGAGCACTGTAGTACGTGCCCACCATCGGCGACTTCACTTCCAGGTACTTGGACTTCGCCGGCTCGAGTTTGGGCACTTCGACCGCGCCGGAATTCGCGTCCGCGTGCGCCGGGGCGGCGGCCGGAAGCAGCGCCGGCATCGTCATCGGCGCCGTCATCTGCACCGCGCCGCGCTGCTGCGGCGTCTTCGAAAGCCTGATCTTCATACCCTTGTCGGACGAAATCTCGATCGAATCGACGCTCGACTCGTCGAGCATTTCCACGAGCTTCTTCACATAGCGGAGATCGATCATCGTCATTTGGCGGATGATGGGGTCGGCATCGGATCGCGGCTCATGCTACTTCGAGGAGCTCTCGGGTGAAATCAGTGAGTATCTCCGGGCCGCTCGCGGCGAGGTGAACATCGTCCTCGATGCGAACTCCTCCCCAGCCCGGACGGTAGATTCCCGGCTCGATCGTCACCACCGCGCCCTGTCCCAGCAGGGCCTCGACGGTTTTCGCCAGCCGCGGCGCTTCGTGCACCTCGAGTCCCAGCCCGTGACCGAGGCTGTGTCCGAAGGCGTCGCCGTAACCACGGTCCTCAATGTAGCGACGAGCCAGACCGTCGGCATCCTGCCCCTTCATTCCAGCGCGCACAGATTTCGAGGCGACGGCGTTGGCGTGCCGCACGATCTCGTAAATCTCCCGCTGTTCACTCGAGGCGGGACCAATGACCAACGTGCGTGTGATGTCGGAGCAGTAGCCCTTGTACTGGGCGCCGAAATCCAGCAGCAGCAGATCACCGCGTTCAATCACGCGCGACGATGCTCGCGCGTGCGGCAATGCCGCGCGCGGTCCCGATGCGACGATCGCCGAGAATGGAAATTCCTCACTGCCTTCGTCGCGCAGCGCGTGCTCGAGGATTCCGGCGACGTTGAGCTCTGTTAATCCAGGGCGGATTTCCTTGATGGTTTTGGTGAGCGCGCGGATCGCAATCACTCCAGCGTGCTTGATGAGTGCCACTTCGTCCGCGTCCTTCGATTCGCGCAGCGCCTCGACCAGATTGAGCTGAGGACGCCACTGCCAGCGCGTGCCTTCGGTGAGCAGGCGTTGAAAGTCCCGATGCAGCAGATGCGCGGACTCGAAGCCGACCACCTCGATGCCGCTGAGTGTAGCGCCAAGGTTCCAGAGTCCCGTCCACAGGCTCTGCGCTTCGATGCGTATCGTCGCGAGATCGCCGACCTCGTCGCGCACCTGGGTGTCGTAGCGGAAGTCGGTGATGAAATGCAGATCCCGTTGCGTCACGAGGAGAAGAGCGCTCGAACCGGAGAAGCCGGTGAGATAGCGCACGTTGGGAAGGCTCGTGAGAACGAGCGCATCGATGTGCGCGGCGGTCAGTGCCTCGCGAAGCGCGGCGACGCGCGCGGGCCGGCGATCAGCCATTGGCGGCAACCGGAAGGCGCTTCACCAATCCGCGCAGAGCGAGCTCGTAGCCGTACGCCCCGAAGCCGCAGATGACGGCCACCGCCGCATCGGCCAGCACCGAGCGACGGCGCTCCGGCTCGCGAGCGTAGATGTTGGTGAGATGTACTTCCACGAAGGGAACCTTCACCGCGGTGAGCGCATCGTGAATGGCAAGACTGGTGTGGCTATACGCACCCGCGTTCACGAGAGCGCCGTCGGCACGGCCACGCAGGGCGTGAATCACTTCGACGATCTCCCCTTCTCCGTTGTGTTGCGAGAACGTGAGCTCGACGTCGAGCTCCTTGGCGACCTTCAAGAGGCGCGACTCGATATCAGCCAGAGTGTCAGTCCCATAGACGGCCGGCTCACGCACTCCGAGCAGATTGAGGTTGGGGCCATTGATGACGGCGATTCTCACTCGCCGGTGAGCCCGTCGAGCCAGGCACGGAATTTCGCGACGTCTTCTTCCGATTCCTGCGCCTGTGGAATGCGGGGATTCACGCGCGGCGTTGGCATCGGTGGTGTCGGCGGACTCGTTCTCGAGGTCCCCGCCGCGCCGCTGAACGCTCCGGCGAGCCGCGAGGCGGCGCGGCTGTCCGCGGGACTGACCGTGGCTCCAGCGAATACCTCATCGAGCGAAGCGCCGGGAGCCGCGCTGCCGGTCGATGGCCCTGCCTCGGCTCGCGCATTGTTCGATGTGCGCGAGGCCCCGCCAAAATTCCCAGCTGAGCGCGGCGGACGGCGTCTCCCGAGAGTCGCAAAGAATTCTCTGATCGACGGCTGTCGCGCGCCGATGCTTTCGGGCTCCGCGCGCGGCGCCGCGCGAGCAGGCGCGTCGACCGGCTCGCGTTGACGCGAGAGCGGCGGCGCTGGAGCGACCACGGGCGGGCGATCCACGGGCGCTGCTTCCGTCATCTCCGGATGTGCGGCGTGATCGGCGGCCTCGATCTCGGCGATGCGATCCTTGAGGGCCTGGTCGTTCGGGCGGGACTCTGCCAGCTGATAGTACACTCTCAGCGCAAGCTGTCTGTAACCCTGCTGGAGATAGAGCTGCGCCATCGTCTCGTTGACGAACGGTTCCGGACCGGGGCCGGAGGACGTGCTTTCTTCTTTCCGGGATTCAACGCGTTCAGGGGCCCGGGATTCGACACGCTCAGGGGCCCGTGATTCGACGCGCTCAGGAACCCGGGCTTCAACGCGCTCAGGGACCCGGGGTTCATTGCGCGCAGGCGCGGCCACGTCGGGTGGCGGGGTCCAGGTATCTAGTGCGTCTTCGTCATCCGATCTCGAGCCTTTGGCGCCCGCCAGCGGCAGCACGGGAGGCTTGCCCGCGAGACCCTCGGTGCCAATGGGCTCTGGCGATTCCGGCTCTGTACCGCGCAGACCTTCGGCACCCATCTCCTCGTCCTGCCTGCCTCCCCGCAGACCTTCGGCGCCCATCCCCACGTCGGGCATGCCGGCGTCGAACGGCTCGACAGGATAGTGTCGCTCGAGCCCCGGGGGCGGTGCAGCGTCAGGACCTGCCGATGACGGCGGTGCCGGCGCATTCGCAGCGATCGGTTCCGGAGCTGGAGCCGGCGCGCGTGATAATTGGGGCTCGACCGGGGGCGCAGGCTCAAGGGGTTCGAAGGCCGCAGGCGGAGCGGGCGGAGCGGATTCGATGGCAGCACGCAGGGCGGATTCGGAGGCAGCGGATGGGGCGGGTTCAACGGCAGTGGACGGAGCGTTCTCCGAAACAACCGGAGCGCCCTCTTGATCTGCGATGAACGGGATCGCCTGGTCGCCGGCATCCGCATCGATTCCCGGAATCTCCTGCGGGGTGGGAACCGGCGCCGCTTCAGCGGAAGCATCGATCTCAGTTACGAGTGCGATTACCGCTATGTCCTTCGGATCGGCATCGAGCAGTCGGGCATACCATCTGCGCGCCTCAGCGGTGTTGCCGCTCTGCAGCGACATGTCGCCGAGCGATCTCAACGCGATGAGATTCTCCGGGTCCAGCGCGAGCGCTCGCTCGAACACCTGCCGCGCTTCATCGAATTCACCGGTCTCGTACAGTGCCTGGCCGTACACGATCTGCCCGCTCATGTGACCGGGCATCTGCGAGAGTTGCGACCGACAGATTTCTATCGCGCGCTTGGGCTGCCCCCCTTTGCGGTATTCGTTCGCGAGCGGCGCGAAGTACCGACGGGGATTCTCCTGGAATTTTTCCTGCAACTCCCGCAACCGGTCGTAATCCATCCTCGAGATCTCCGAGTCCTAGATACCCACTTTAGTCCACAATTCGCAGGTGACGCCGAATACCCACTTTAATCCGCACATCGCAGCGAAACAGGGCCATGAAATCTCCCAACTTCCGGGAACTCCGGTTTCACGCATCAGTACAAGGTGAAAGATGCAGCAAACTCCGCTTTCGCGCGACTTGCATCTCGGTCATCCAAACTCATAGTTTACAAGGCTATACGCCATTTCGCCTCCAAATCGGAGGCGCCCCAATTCGTGTAAGGAGTAGTGCCCTTGCTGCAAGCAATGCGGGCCTCCGCAAAATACATCTGGATCATCATCGTCGTGCTGTTCGTCGGCGGTTTCCTCCTCGCCCAGACCTCGGGTCTGCTCGGCAGGGCGCCGGTGACGAGCACCACCGCCGCGGCCACCGTCAACGGAGAGGACATCCTCGCCACCACCTGGTACCAGGCAACGCAAAATCTCGAGCAGGACGAGACTCAGCGCAGCAATCAGAGCATCTCCCTCGACGAGAGACAGCGATTGATGGACCAGGCGTACGACCAGCTCGTAAGCGACGCCCTCCTCCGCCAGGAGTACCGGCGCCGCGGTATCACAGTAACAGACGACGAAATTCTCCAGGCGGCACGCTACAGCCCGCCCCCGCAGCTCATGCAGGCTCCCGACCTGCAGACCGACGGGCAGTTCGATCCCGCCAAGTACCAGCGCTTCCTGGCCAGTCCGCTCGCGAAGCAGAATGGGCTTCT
>DATHGO010000108.1:0-3408 GCA_035317585.1 Gemmatimonadaceae bacterium
ACAGTATTCACCAACACTCCGCCCAACGGTGCATTCCGTGGCTTCGGCGCTCCGCAGACCGAATTTGCCGTCGAGGTGCAGATAGAGCGGGTAGCCGAGGCGCTCGGCATGGACTCGGTCGAACTGCGGAGGATCAATGCACTGCGTCCCGGCGACACCACCGCCACGGGACAGACGCTGCGAGACGACACGAGCGCGCTCATGGTCCTCGAGGAGGCGGTGCGCCGCACCGACTTCCTGCGCAAGCGCGAGCGGTACAAGGGGACGAACCGCGCGATGGGTTTGTCGTTGTTCTATCACGGCGCCGGCTTCACCGGTAGCGGCGAGCTCCACCTGAAATCGAAGGCGAGGCTCGAGCTGACGCCCACCGGCGTGCGGATCGCAACGGGCAGCACGGAAATCGGTCAGGGCACGCGCACGACCCACGCGCAGATAGTGTCGGACGCGCTCGGAATTCCTTACGAGGATGTGGAAGTTGCGCAGCCCGATACGGCGCGCGTTGCCGACAGCGGTCCCACGGTTGCGTCGCGCACGTGCATGGTAGTGGGAAAGATCCTCGAGAATTGCGCGCACGAGATGAAGGAGCGCCTGAACGGATTGTCTCCCGCCGATTTCTACGCGCGCAATGGCGCGTTCTCCGTGGAGCAGATGTATGAGCCTCCCGACTGGATCAAGTGGGACGATGCGACCTATCGCGGCGACGCTTACGCCACCTACGGCTGGGGATGCGATGTCGTCGAGATAGAAGTCGATCCCGACACGTTCGAGGTGCGGCCGTTGAAGCTGACGGCGGTGCAGGAGTTCGGGCGGCCCATCCATCCGGCGCTGGCGCAGGGGCAAATCGAGGGCGGAACCGCGCAGGGCCTCGGGTACGCACTCCTCGAGCGCGTCGTAATGCGCAACGGAGCGATGGCCAACTCGCAGCTCACCAACTACACGATTCCGACGACCCTCGACATGCCGGAGCTCGATGTGGTGATGATGGAGAACCCCTACCCCGGCGGTCCGTTTGGCGCGAAAGGGCTGGGCGAGCTGCCGATGGACGGTCCGGCGCCCGCGGTCGTCAACGCACTTCGCTACATGGGACTCGATGTCCGCGAAATCCCCGCCACGCCCGAGCTCATTGCCAGCTGCACAGCGCCCGCATGAAGTTCGTGCTGAACGGCGCAACCACGGATGTCAAAGCGCATCCCATGGCGCGCCTACTCGACGTACTGCGCGAAGAGTGTGGACTCACCGGCACGAAGGAAGGGTGTGGCGAGGGCGAGTGCGGTGCCTGCACCGTTCTGGTGAACGGAGAGCCCGTCTGCTCGTGCCTGATCCCCGTGCTACAGGTCCAAGGCGCTGACGTGGTGACGATCGAGGGTTTGGGGGACGATCATCCGCTGCAGCGCCTGTTCATGAATGAAGTGGGCGCGCAGTGCGGCATTTGCACGCCGGGTATGATCATGGCTGCGATCGCGCTTGGTCCGTCGCCGACGCTCGACGACGTGAAGATTGCGTTGGCCGGAAATCTTTGCCGGTGCACAGGCTACTCGGCGATCTACCGTGCGGTGCTCAAGTGGCGGGCCATGCCGGACGCTAATGCCGCCGCGGTTGCGGCGCGGTGAGAACCGCGATCTCTGGGCTCGAAGTCCGCAGCGCCGCATCGCTCGGCGAGGCGCTCGCGATTCTGCGTGATGATCAGCGGACGCCGATAGCGGGAGCCACGGACCTTTACGTCGCACTCAATTTTGGAACTCTCGAGCCGCGACGGTTCCTCGACATCTGGTCGGTGAACGAACTGCGCGACATCTCGATGAAAGGCGCTACGCTCTCCATTGGAGCCTTGGCGACGTATACATCCTTGATCCGCTCATCTTTGGTGGCCAGACAGCTGCCGATGCTGGTCGAGGCATCGCGACAGGTGGGCGGGCCTCAGATCCAGAACCGTGGCACCATCGGCGGCAATGTCGCGAACGCATCGCCAGCAGGAGATTCGCTGCCAGTGCTCGCGGCCGTTGACGCGGAGGTCGTGCTTCGGAGCGCGGACGGTTAGCGTCGCGTGTCGATCACGAAATTCTACACGGGCTACCGTGCGACGGTGATGCAGCCCAGCGAGCTGATCGTCGCGATCGAGATCCCACCGGTGGAAGGCAGACAGTGGTTCCGGAAGGTAGGCACGCGTGCGGCGCAGGCGATTTCCAAGATCGTGGTCGCAGGCGTGAGAGCCCCAGTGCCACGCATAGCATTTGGCAGTGTCGCGCCGACGGTGGTGCGAGTCCCGGAAACCGAGCGTTCACTCGCCGCGGGTGCGACGATCGATGAGGCCGCACAGGTTCTCTCGCGTGAGATCGTGCCGATTGACGATCTCAGATCGACGGCGGAGTATCGCATGCGCGTGGCGACGAATCTGCTGCGGCGCTTCTGGACAGAGACGGGGTGACGGACCTCGTCATCCGCGGACGGCGCGTCGTAACTCCGGACGGTGTGCGCGCAGCCTCTGTGCACATCGCGGATGGTCAAATCGTCCGCGTCGGAGCGTCGGAGGAAGTGCCGCCCAATGTTCCGATCGTCGACGCCGGCGAATCCATCGTGATGCCGGGGCTCGTCGACACGCACGTGCACATAAATGAACCTGGACGGACGGAGTGGGAGGGATTCGAGACCGGGACGCGCGCTGCCGCCGCCGGCGGCGTGACGACGATCCTCGACATGCCGCTCAATTCCATCCCGGCGACGACTACAGTCAACGCGCTGGAAGCCAAGCGCGAGGCGGCGCACGGAAAAAGCGTCGTGAACGTCGAGTTCATTGGTGGAGTTGTTCCGGGGAACGTGGGTCAGCTCGAAGCACTTCGTGACGCCGGTGTTCGCGCATTCAAGTGCTTTCTTTCCCCGTCGGGGGTGGACGAATTTCCGGCCGTCAGCGAACGCGACCTGCGTGAGGGGTTCCCGGTGCTGGAACGGCTTGGGCTGCCGCTGATGGTGCACGCCGAAGACCCTGCGTGTCTGCTGGCGAGCCGCGGGAGTTCTCGAAAGTACGGGGATTATCTCACGACCCGGCCGGTCGCAGCGGAACGCGCCGCGATCACGCTGTTGGTCGAGCTGATGGCCCGCTCTCCGACGCCCGTTCACATCGTTCACCTGTCCTCCGCAACCTCGCTCGACATTGTGCGCACCGCCCGTGCGCGGGGGCTCCCGTTGACCGTGGAGACGTGTCCGCATTATCTCACCTTCGCGGCGGAAGAGATTCCCGATGGTGCCACGGAGTACAAGTGTGCTCCGCCTATCCGGGACAAGGCCGAGCGTGATGCGTTGTGGGAGGCGGTCATTGCTGGAGGCATTGACCTGATCGCGTCGGATCATTCGCCTTGTCCACCGGCGATGAAGGAGACAGAGGGGGATTTCTTTTCCGCGTGGGGCGGGATT
>DATHGO010000109.1:0-34010 GCA_035317585.1 Gemmatimonadaceae bacterium
GCCGACGGAACATCCTGTGCGGTGACTTCGACGCCCGCGGCTTCGAGGTCGCGGAGCTGCCGCTCTTCGTCCGGCGTAAGGAAGATGTAACGAAGCTTCTCGGCGCGGCCGGCGCGATGATGGATGCCTCCCAGGTTCACGCTGCCAATCGCCTTCACGCCCTTGACGAGGCGGTGCATGCTGGCAATGTCGCCGGTAATGAGAAGCCCCGGGCGTGGGTCGCTCGCGTAACGGGGGTGATCGCGGATCGCACTGCCAACGTCGGCAAAGTAGATCTCCATCTCGGGGGGGATGGCCATACGGTAGAGCTCTTTCTCCCAGTCGCTCGACGCGACCAGGTCGTCTACGAGAACCAGAAAGCGGGCGTTGAGTGGCTGG
This sequence comes from Gemmatimonadaceae bacterium, assembly GCA_035317585.1. GTDB lineage: Bacteria > Gemmatimonadota > Gemmatimonadetes > Gemmatimonadales > Gemmatimonadaceae > UBA4720. The sequence goes on from DATHGO010000109.1 coordinate 379, forward strand.
CCCCAACCGACGACGACCTGTCCGTGAATGAGACGGTCGTCGATCCGGTAGAGGTGAATCGCCATCAGGGCCCGACCACGATCAGCGAAGCTTTCCCTCGTTCGGCAGCCGCCCGCGCGGCCTCGGTTGGCGACACCGAAGTGTTGAAGACGAAGTCGAGCAGTGTCGCGAGGTTTACTCCGCTCACGAGGACGACTCCCGGTTGGTCCTTCACGATGCGGCGCGCGGCGATGGTCGCGCTTCCGGCGGGCAGATCGGTGAAAATCACCTTCGCTCCCGTGCGGGCGAGCTCCTCGCGAATGGCACTTTCGATGTCCTCCGGCGTCATTCCCATCATCGAAAGCACGACGAGCTCGCTTGCCAGGCCGCAGATCTGTCCGACCGCGGACACCAATCCCCCCGCGAATTCGCCGTGTCCGACGACTATCGCGCGCGGTTGTTCAGGGCCGCCGCCCGCCTTGTCATTCATGATCTTCCTGTAGATAAGCCTGGATGTTGTTCGCCGCCGCGCTCTTCATGCGGCCAACCAGCCGTTCGTTGAAGGCCTCCGCGGGGTTGATACCAGAGTAGCGCAGCAGGTGGTTCAGCGCGATGACCTCGGCTATCACCGTGATATTCTTACCCGGATTCAGGAATACCGTTATCCGGGGCAGCTCGACGCTGAGGATAGTCGTTGTCTGTACATCGAGGCCGGTTCGCTCAACCATAGCGTGCTGATCCCACTCTTCGAGCTGGACCACGACCTCAATGCGTTTCTGTTGTCGGACGGCGCGAATTCCGAAGATCGCCGGGATGTCGATCAGTCCCACCCCACGAATTTCCATGTAGTGCCGCTGCATTTCGTGACCGCGACCAATCAGGACGTCGTTCCCGCGCTTGCTCGTGATGACGAGATCGTCCGCGACGAGGCGGTGGCCGCGCTCCACGAGATCGAGCACGCATTCCGATTTACCGATGCCGCTCGCTCCGGTGAAGAAGAGCCCGACCCCGAAAACATCGGCGAGTGAGCCGTGGAGCGAGACAGTTGGAGCGAACTCCATCTCCAGCACCGGCTTGATCCGCCGGTAAAACTCCGCCGTCTTTAGCTTGGTTCGGATGAGCGGAACTCCCGCAGCACTCGCGATTTCCTTGAGGCCGGCGGGCAGTCGCTGCCCTTTCGTCACGAACACCGCGGGAATGGGAAAGGAAAAGAACAGCTCGAGGATCTTCTTGCGATCCGCGGGCCCCAGCGACTGGAGATAGGTGATCTCGGTTTCGCCGAGCACCTGAAGCCGCTCCGCCGAGAATCGCTTGACATATCCGGCCAGAACCAGGCCGGGGCTCGACACCTCCGGGTTTCCGACGATGCGGTCGAGCCCGGATCCGGGCTCGATCTCCTCGAGCTGCAGCGATGCGCGCAGCCGGTCGAGAAGCAGCCCGACCGTTACCTTGGAACCTGGCATCCCCGCTCCGTTGTGTTGCCGCTGACATCCTTCATTTCGCGACGACTGCCTCAAGGTGCGCGAGCGTGTCGTTCGCCGCGCGCTCCCAGGTAAAGGTTTCGGCGAAGCGTCGAGCCGCGCCCCCGAGTACATCGAGCAGCTTCGGTGACTGCACAAGCCCCATCATCGCCGCCGTCAGCGCCTGCGCGTCGTTTTGCGGGACGAGAAATCCCGTCTCGCCATCGATCACCGATTCGCGGATACCCGGAGAGTTCGCCGCAATGACCGGGGTTCCACACGCCGCCGCTTCGAGGTTGCTGATTCCCCACCCTTCCTTTGGCGACGCCAACGTCGAGGCCCATGCGCGACGAAGAAGATGAACTTTCTCTTCCTCCGGAATGAAGCCGAGAAACTTTACCCTGCTGCTCAGATCGAGTGATTTTACCAGACCTTCGAGCTGAGCGCGATAGTCTCCGGTTCCGGCGATCTGGAGCGTCGCGTCGGGGACGTTCAGGTCGGCGAAAGCCCGGATGACGAGATCCACTCGCTTGTACTTCTTGAGTCGCCCGAGATAGACGAAGAGGGGCGTCGCGGATCGCTCGGTCGAGTCGGGGGTCAGGCGCTTTGAATCGACGCCATTGTAGATCACACGAATCGATCCGCGCGGAATGCCCCGCGCCACGAGATCGTCGGCCGTGCTCACGCTGACGGCTTCGAATGGCACCCGCCGATAGAGCATTCCCAATGGACGCTCGGAGAGCCACACCGCCGCGGCGAGGGGCGCCGGGGCCTCGCGAAACACAGTCGCGCCGAACAGGTGGTGCACCAGCGCGACGAGCTTGCTCACACCCCAGAGCGGCGTGTAGAGGGGAACCTTGTTCAGATCCTCGATCACGACGTCGTAGTTGTTGCGATCGAGATGCTCCGTGTAATATCCACGGGCGAGAAATGGATACGTGTGACGCGTGCCGATTCGATGAACATCTATCCCGTCCAGATTCACGCGCTGGGGCGCATTCGTCCACGAGCTGCATAGCAGATCAACGGTGTGGCCGCGGGCGACGATGCGGCTGAAGATCTCCCGGAGGTGAAGCTCGGCACCGCCGGCTTGTGGATTCTTGCAATCCTGCCAGTTGAGGACAAGTATCCGCACTAGATCATGCCGGCCTGTCGGGCAAAAGCGTCGAGCACTCCGTTGACGAACTTGGCGCTGGCAGAAGTTCCGAATCTTTCCGCCAGTCTGACCGCTTCCTGAATTGCGACGCGCGGGGGCGTATCTCCCTTCATCAGCTCGGCGGCGCCAAGGCGGAGCACGGATCTCTCGATGGCGCCGAGGCGTTCGAGACGCCAGTTGGTGGTGAGGTCGGCGAGACGGGTGTCCAGCTCGCTGCCGCAGCTCTCGACTTCTCGCACGAGCAGACCAGCCAATCGGCGTTCCTCAGGCGCAACAGCCAGATCGTCCCACACCTGGGTCGCCACTCGATCAAGATTCTTTCCGCCCCGCATCTCGCACGCGTACAGCGCTTGCAGCGCCCGCGCGCGGGCGCGGGATTCAATCCGCATCGTCGGGGTCCAGCCGATTGAGCAGATCGATCATCTCGAGCGTTGCGACGGCGGCATCCCAGCCTTTGTTGCCGTGCGCGCCACCGGCGCGGGCCTCGGCCTGTTCGTCGGTGTCGCAGGTGAGCACGCCAAATCCCACGGGCGTCTCCGATTCGGCGCCCGCGTCCGCAAGTCCACGCGATGCCTCGCCCGCGATGTACTCGAAGTGCGCGGTCTCACCCCGGATTACCGCTCCAACCGCAACCAGCCCGTCATAGCGCTCGCTCGCGAGTAGCCAACGAGCGGCAATTGGGAGCTCCCAGGCCCCGGGAACCCAGACAACATCGATGTCCTCGAACGCGACACCGTACTTGACGAGCGCCTCGAGGGCACCGTCGACGAGTTTTTTTACGATTGGCTCATTGAAGCGGCTGGCGAGGACGACCATGCGCCGCCCAACGCCGCTCGGCAGTCCGTGAAACTCGGGCATTCAGGAGGCGAAAAGGTGTCCGAGCTTCGCCCGTTTGGCTTCGAGGTAGCTTGAGTTTTCGTCGTGCGCGATCGAGATGATCGGCACCCGCTCATCGATCTTCAGGCCGTACCCTTCGAGGCCGACGAGCTTGCGCGGATTATTCGTGATGGGGCGGATGGTTTTGAGGCCGAGGTCGAGGAGGATCTGCGCGCCGATGCCGTAGTTCCGGAGGTCGGGCGCGAACCCGAGCCGCTCGTTCGCTTCGACGGTGTCGACTCCCTGGTCCTGAAGCTCGTAGGCCTTGAGCTTGTTGAGGAGGCCGATGCCGCGACCCTCCTGATCGAGATACACGATCACGCCCTTCCCCTCTTTGGCGATCATTTTCATCGCCGTCTCGAGCTGCCAACCGCAATCGCAGCGGAGCGAATGGAAGACATCACCAGTGAGACATTTCGAGTGCATTCTCACCAGCACGCTGGAGTCCGGTCCGACGTCCCCCAAAACGAGCGCGATGTGCTCGTGCTGATCGACGTCGTTGCGGTAGCCCACAACGCGCCAGGCCCCGCTCTCCGTCGGGAGTCGAGCTTCGGCGACGCGGTGTACGAGCCGCTCGGTCTGAAGACGATGCGCCACGAGCTGGGCGACGGTGATGAATGTAAGGCCGTGCTCCTGCGCGAAGCGCTCGAGCTCGGGGCGGCGAGCGCTCGAGCCGTCATCGCTGAGAATCTCGCAAACCACTCCTGCCGGTATGAGGCCGGCAAGACGAGCGAGATCAACGGCCGCTTCGGTGTGTCCAACGCGCTGAAGGACCCCTCCCTCGCGCGCGCGAAGCGGCGGCACATGTCCGGGACGACGGAGATCAGTAGGTACAGTATTGGGATCGACTGCGACGCGAATGGTTTTGGCGCGATCCTGGGCGCTCACACCAGTGGTAACGCCAAAGCGCTCGTCGGCATCGATACTAATGGTGAAAGCCGTGCGGTACTCATCGGTGTTGACTTCGCTCTGTTGAGAGAGCTCGAGCTGGTCCGCCCGTTCCCCCGTGAGCGCGAGACAAATCCACCCGCCCGCCTTGCGGATCATAAAGTTGATCATCTCCGGCGTGACCAGCTCCGCCGCACAGATGAGATCGCCCTCGTTCTCGCGATCCTCATCGTCAGCGACGATTATGAGCTTGCCCGCTTTGATGTCGGCTAGCGCCTGTTCGACTGTTCCAAACTGCATGATTCCTCTAGTGCTCGAGCGAAAAATCGGTCAGTGAATTTAGCGTCGCTGCCTCGCGCAGGTAGGGTTCCAGGAGTCGACGCACATGTTTAGCAATTATGTCCGCCTCTACCTGGACCCTGGCGCCCGCCTTGAGTTCGCCCAGCGTCGTATGACGCAAGGTGTACTCGATCAGCGAAAGTTGCAAACCGCCGGGCTTGAGCTCGTTCACCGTGAGGCTGACACCGTCGACGGCGATCGATCCATGCAGCACGAAGAGCGGCTCCACCGAGGCAGGCAGCGAGACATCGACCAGTAACGCGTCGCCACTGCGCTCGACGGCTGCAATTATCCCGACGCAGTCAACGTGGCCCTGCACGATGTGTCCGCCCAGCCGGTCTCCGGGGCGCAATGCGCGCTCAAGATTGACCCGCGTTCCCTTTTTCCAGTCGCCGATCGTAGTGCGTCCGAGAGTCGTCACGACTGCCGCCGCGTCAAACCAGCCAGCGCCGAATTCGCGAACGGTGAGACAGGCGCCGTTCACGGCGATGCTCTCGCCATTCGTGAGGTCGGTAAACGGAGCGCGAATGCGTAGCTCGCGCCCGGCCTCACTCTGGCGAACGCTCTCAACTTCGCCGATCTGCTCGATCAATCCCGTAAACATTCAACCCTCACGCAGCGCGTACACCGACATCACATCCTCGCCAAATTCCGTGCGCCGGACGATGGGGAGCCTGGACAGCGTCTCCCGAAAGTCGCCCGGCAGTCCATCGAATGGACTGAGCGCATCGGTGCCAAGTGTGATCGGTGATTGAAAGATAATCAGTCGGTCTACCAGGTTCTCGCGCAGAAACTCCCGCGCAACCCGGGCGCCGCCCTCCACGAGCAGGTGTTGCACCTCGAATCCGTGCAGCGCTTCCAGTGCCGCCGGAAGGTCCCCGGCCTCGAAGACGTCGACGCCGGCATTATGGAGGGCCGCTAGCCGGGTAACGGCAGGATGATGCGCGAAGATCATCGTGGGGGTTTCCCTGGCGGTGCGGACGAGGGTTGATTCAAGCGGCGTTTCGGCATTTCTATCGAACACGACACGCATTGGCGGCACCCGCGGTCTGATCGAGCCCCGCGCCGTCAGTTGCGGATCGTCCGCGCGCACAGTGCCGAGTCCGACTGCAATCGCATCGACGTTCGCTCGGAGCCGCTGAACTTCCTTGCGAGACAGCTCGTTGCTGATCCAGCGTCGCTCTCCCGAGGGATCATTCATCCTGCCGTCGCTCGAGAGCGCGAGCTTGAGGGTCACCCAGGGCCGGGCAGGGTTGGTAGCGGCAAAGAAGAACGGAGCGTTGAGCTCGAGGGCCGCAGCTTCTTCTACAGAGAAATCGACCTGAACGCCGTAATCAGCGAGGTGCCGCGCGCCGCCACCGGCGAGCGCCGTGGGATCAGCGGCAGCGATCACGACGCGCTTCACGCGAGCCTCGAGAATCGCCTCGGTGCAAGGTGGCGTCTTTCCGAAGTGGTTGCATGGCTCGAGAGTGATGTACATGGTCGAGCCAAGCGCACGGTCACCCGCCGCCTTGAGCGCGACTACCTCGGCGTGCGGCTCGCCATAGCGCGCGTGGTAGCCTTCGCCGACGATGACGCCGTCGCGAACGACAACAGCGCCGACCATAGGGTTCGGCGCTGTTTGACCCCACCCTTGTTGGGCGAGGACGAGCGCGCGACGCATGTACTCTGCGTCGCGCTCGTCGTTAGAACCCGAATCGAGCTCCGACCGATCCGTAGATTCTGGAATCGGCTGCTTGTGTGCCACTGAAAGTGTTGTAGGTGTTGATGGTACCGCCGGATACTTGTCCAATTTCGCCCGTGAGCTTGAAAAGAAGAAGGTTCAGGGACAAATCCGCAAAGACATTCGTGCGGGTGATGTTCTGCGAGAGCGCAACCGGACCAGCGTTGGCCGCGGGGGTTAGTGTCCGTGCTGCAACATGAGCACTGATATCCGTGGAAGACTCGTACTTGTCCTGACCAATGCCCGCAGCGAACCCAAACAATAACAGTCCTTTGCTAGCCACCACACGCCATGCCGTGGTCTTGAGGCTGAAGTTATTGACGTAGAGCGAGTCGTTGCCGCTGTTCGCCGCAATGTTGACGGTTGGCAGATCGCGGCGGACGTAACTCACCGAAACGCCGGGGACGAGCAGTGATTCCTGAAGGATCCCGACCCGTGCGCCGTAACCAAGCTTGAGCGACCCGTTGGGGACTTTGACGCTCACACCACTGCTGTTGAACTCAGGCAGATACGCCGCGCTTACCAGAAGATCAACCCCACCAACATTAGTGATGGCGAGCGGAAGCCCCTTGAAGACACCGATCGCGAGCTCGGCGGTCGGCATTGGAAAAAGCTGTGTCTTGGTATCGATGGGCGGACTGTTCGACGCGCCATTCGTTTGAAGCGTGACGTTCTGAACCTGCGGGAGACTCCCCTGAAGTGCGTTAACTCGCAGGCCAGCAGAAAAGTGCCCGAGCCCACCCAGGCTTCCAGCCATGCCAAGCGTTGCGTTACCGCCCGCGATGCTCGTTGCGAGCTGAGGGGCCAGGTACGCGAAGAGATCTATCGCCTTCTGACACGCATCCTGACTGATTCTTTGCGCGTTGGTCGTTGCCGGACAACGCTGAGTGTCGATCTGAGCACTCGCAGACGAAGCCGCGAGCACAAGGGTCGCGAACGAAACGAACAAAGGACCTTTCATTATAAATTCCTCAAGAAAGTATGACTGCGCCCGACCCGGATCGGAGCGTGCCGAGGATCCAGCCCGCAACTCCCGCCGCGGAAGCCGCCGACAGTACTGCCTTTGCATCGGACGGCGCGCAGATAACGACCATTCCTACACCCATATTGAACGTTCGGAACATCTCCGCGGGCTCCACTGAACCCGCCTCCTGCAAAACCCTGAAAACAGCTGGAACTCTCCAGCTCGATGTGTTTATTACGGCGTCCAGCGACTGCGGCAGCGCGCGATCCAGATTCTCCGGCAATCCTCCGCCGGTGATGTGCGCCATTGCGTGAATCCGATCCAGCACCGGCTTGACCGCCGCGAGGTATGAGCGGTGTTCCGCAAGCAGAACATCCGCCACCGTCCCGCCACCACCGGGAAACACGTCACCCATTCGCAGCTTCAACCTTTCGGCGATGATCTTCCGCGCGAGCGAGTATCCGTTCGTGTGCAATCCCGAGCTTGGAAGACCAATCAGGACATCGTCAGGTCGCACAGCGTGCGGTCCGAGAATTCGATTCTCTTCCACATATCCGACGATGAACCCCGCCAAGTCGTAATCCGGAGCCGCGTACAAACCGGGCATTTCGGCGGTTTCCCCGCCTATTAGCGCGCAACCGTTCTCACGGCATCCGGCGGCAACCCCCGCCACGACCGCTTCGGCGACAGTCGGGTCGAGCGTTCCGAACGCTATGTAGTCCAGAAAGAAGAGAGGGAGCGCCCCCTGGACCAGAATGTCGTTCACACAATGGTTGACGAGATCCCGGCCGATCGTATCGTGCCGGCCAGCCTCGATCGCCACTTTGATCTTGGTTCCCACGCCATCCGCGCTCGAGACAAGAACTGGCTTCTCGAGATTCGGAGGAATTCGGAACATTCCGCCGAAGCCTCCGAAGCCGCCTACGACACCTTTGGTGAATGTCGATTCGGCGAGCTTTCTGATCCGTTTCTTCGCCGCGTTGGAAGCATCGATGTCGACTCCAGCGCTTCCGTAGCGAAGCGCGTCATCGCTCACGCGGGCAGCTCCTCCTCGAACGCCACGAGCCGGCGCATCTCACGCATGCGCTGATCGATCTCGGCGCGGCTCACCGTCATGAGGCGCTCGATCGAGAACTTCTCGACGGCAAACGAGCCCATCACCGAGCCGTAAATGACCGCGCGGCGCATGTTGGCGTCGCTCAGATCGCCGGTCGCGGCGAGATAGCCGATGAATCCTCCGGCAAACGCGTCGCCGGCGCCCGTGGGATCGAACACGTTTTCCAGCGGAAACGCGGGTGCGAAGAAGATCGACTTCTCGGTGAACATGAAGGCGCCGTGCTCGCCCTTCTTGATGATGACGTGCCGGGGTCCGCGCGCCATGATCCACTGCGCCGCCTGAACGAGATTTGCCTTCTCCGTCAGCTGGCGTGCTTCCGCATCATTGAGCGTCATGAGATCGACGTGCCCGAGAAGATTCAGAACGTCGGCGCGCCGGCTCTGAATCCAGAAGTTCATCGTGTCGCACGCGACCAGCTTCGGCTTCTCGACCTGCCCCAGCACATCGAGTTGCAGGCGCGGGTCGATGTTGGCGAGAAAGAGATACGGCGACGAGCGGAGCTTCTCCGGAATCTTGGGACTGAAGTGGGAGAAGACACCCAGGTGCGTCTCCAGAGTCTCGGCCGAATTGAGATCGTGCCGATAGCGGCCGCGCCAGCGAAAGGACTGCCCTTCGGCGCGCTCGAGGCCGCTGAAATCGACACCACGTTTCTTCAAAGGATCGAGCTTCGCGATGGGATAGTCGGAGCCGACGACGCCGACGACACTCACCTTCGTGAGATGACTCGCCGATGCGGCGAAGAAAGTCGCCGACCCGCCGAGTACATCGTCCGCTTTTCCGAAGGGCGTCTCGACCGAGTCGAGCGCGACCGAGCCAACAACGAGTACCGACATTCGTACCTATATCGTTTGAGAAATGGTCAGGCTGATAATGGTAACCGCGCCAACGCCAGCAGCAACTACATCCGCTCCGGCGCCGTGATGCCGAGGATTCCCAACCCGTTGCGCAGCACGATCTGCGCGCCACGCGCGAGCGCCAGACGCGCGCGGGTTACATCGTCGGCTTGCTCGAGAACGTGGTGCTTGTGATACCACAGGTGAGCGAGCCGCGCCGTTTCGAGAAGATAGGTTGCGACGCGCTGCGGCTCGAGCGTTTCGGCCGCGGACTCGACCAGCGCGGGGAAGTCGAGCAGGGCCTTGATCAGCTCCTGCTCCTCCGGCTCGTTCAGCACGTCGAAGTTCACGTTCTCGGCCGTCACCGACTCCGGGTCGATTTCTCCGACGCGGAAGATTCCGCACATGCGCGCGTGCGCCATTTGGATGTAGTAGACCGGATTCTCCTCCGACTGCGAAGCCGCGAGATCCACGTTGAAGATCAGCTGCGAGTCGCTCTTCCGCATGAGGAAGAAGTAGCGCACGGCGTCGCGCCCCACCTCGTTGACGAGCTCGCGAACAGTAACGTAGCTGCCCGCGCGCTTGGAGATCTTTACTTCTTCGCCGTGCTTCATCACCGTCACCATCTGGTGGAGCACGTACTCCGGGTACTTCTCGGACACTCCCATGTCGAGCGCCTGCAGGCCGGCGCGGACCCGCGTCACCGTGCTGTGGTGATCGGCTCCCTGAACATCGATTGCCCGGCGGAAGCCACGCTTCCACTTGGTGACATGATAGGCGACGTCGGGCAGAAAGTAGGTGTACGTCCCGTCGCTCTTCCGCATTACGCGATCCTTGTCGTCGCCAAAGTCGGTGGTGCGAAGCCAGAGCGCGCCTTCGTGTTCGTAGGTCTTTCCCGACGCGATCAGAAGCTTCACGGTGTCTTCCACCATGCCTTCCGTGTAAAGCGACGATTCGAGGAAGTAGCGGTCGAAGCGCACACCGAAGGCCTGCAGATCGAGATCCTGCTCCTTTCGCAGCTCCCGCACCGCGAACTCACGAACGGATAGCCCTTCCCCGCTCGCGCTGTATCGCTCGGCCAGCTCCCGGATGTACTCGCCGTGATAACCGCCCGCCGGAACCTGTGCGGGTTTTCCGCGCAGCTCATTGATCCGTGCCTCGACGCTCGCGGCGAGATTGTCGATCTGCACGCCGGCGTCGTTGTAATAGAACTCGCGTGTCACCTTCCAGCCGGTAACCTCGAGCAGCGTCGAGATGGCATCTCCGAGCGCAGCCTGGCGTCCGTGACCGACGTGCAGCGGGCCAGTGGGATTTGCCGAGACGAATTCGACGTTGACGACGCGCCCGGCGCCGACCTTGCTGCGGCCAAAACTCTCGTCGGCTGCGATGATTTCGCGAAGACCGGAAGCAATGCGACCCGCATCGATCCAGAAGTTCATGAAGCCGGGTCCGGCGATGTCTACCTTGGACACTCCCGCGGCGTCCAGGCTCATCGAGTCGCGCAGCCGCTCGGCGATCTCACGAGGCCGGGCCTTGAGCGGTTTGGCCAGAACCATGGCGAGGTTCGTTGCCCAGTCGCCGTGTGAGGACTCTCGCGGCCGCTCGAGTAGCGGATCCACGTCCTCTGGCGCGCCGAGGCCGCGCGCCGCGCGAATCAATTCGGCGCGGATCTGATCGGCAGCAGTCATTCGCTGCTTTTCGCTCTCCCCGGGGCCTTCTTGGCAGCCGATTTCGATGCGGCTGCAGGCTTTGGCTCGTGCGATTTGGATTCCGTGCTCGGCTTCGGTTCGGATGACGGCTTAGCATCGGCGCCTGCCTTCGTCTCGCCTTTCGCACCACCGGACTCCGCCCCGGTATTACTCGTCGAAGCTCCCTCGCTAGCCTTTGCTGGAGGAGTCTGCGATTTCTTTCCGTCCTTGCCGTAGTCGGTGATGTAGAATCCCGATCCCTTGAATACGAGCCCGCCCCCAGCAGACATTTGCCGCTCGGCCTTTTTTCCACAAGTGGGGCACGCGACGTCGCGCGGCGCGCCGCTAATGGAGCGATAAAATTTTTCGAACTCGTGGCCCTCGGGGCAACGAAACTCGTATGTGGGCATGTTGGATCTGGGAGAGAACTGCGCTGCTTCGAAAGCTAGTTTGTCGGGGACAGCGGCTCAAGCGCAGCGAGCCGATGGCGCTATAGCGGCGGCCTGTAAAAACCCCAGTTTGCCGCCAGAGTTTCGGAGATCTCTCCAACCGTCGCGCGCGCGCGCACCGCGTCGATTATGAGCGGCATGATGTGGAGATGCTTCGAATCCTTTGCCGAGGCCGCTTCAAGCGCACCGAGAGCCCGCTTGGCATCAGCTGCGTTTCTCTCTTTTCGCAGCGCCTTCACGCTTTTCACCTGCGCCTTTTCCAGAGCCGAATAGTCGGGGGCGGCCATGGATGGCGGCCCATCTTCGTCCGCGAAGCGATTGACGCCAACTATGACTGTCTCGCCGGCCTCGACGCGCAGCTGGTGCTCGTAGGCACTGCGCGCGATCTCCTCCTGGAAGAATCCCGCGGCGATCGCTTTCTCCGAGCCGCCAAGCGCATCCACTTTCAGGATCAGCTCTAGCGCGCGCTCTTCAAGCTCGGTGGTAAGGCTCTCGACGTAGTAACTCCCGGCGAGCGGATCGGCGGTGTTAGTGATACCCGACTCGTAGGCCACGATCTGCTGCGTGCGAAGCGCGAGCTTCGCCGCGTCTGCGGTCGGGAGCGCCAGCGCCTCGTCGTAGCCGTTCGTGTGGAGTGACTGCGTTCCGCCAAGTGTGGCGGCCAGCGACTGCACCGCAACACGTACGACGTTGTTGAGCGGTTGCTGTGCGGTAAGCGTGACCCCGCCGGTCTGGGTGTGAAAGCGCAGGCGCGCGCTCGACGCTGACGCGTGAAAGCGACCGCGCATGATCCGCGCGTAGAGCCGTCTCGCCGCGCGGAATTTTGCGACTTCCTCGAACAGATCGTTGTGCGCCGCGAAGAAGAACGACAGCCTGGGCGCGAACGAATCCACAGCGAGTCCGGCTTCGATCGCGCGTGTGACGTACTGAATCGTGTTGGCGAGAGTAAAGGCGAGCTCCTGAACGGCCGTAGCACCCGCTTCGCGGATGTGGTATCCGGAGATCGAGATCGGATTCCAATTCGGGACCTCGTCGGCGCAGAAACGGAATACTTCCGCGATGAGAGCCATGCTCGGCTCGGGCGGATAGATGTAAGTTCCGCGCGCGATGTACTCCTTGAGAATGTCGTTCTGGATCGTGCCGCTAAGCTTGTCGCGGGCGATGCCACGCTCTTCCGCCACGACGATGTACATCGCCAGCAGCGTCGCCGCCGTGGCGTTGATGGTCATCGACGTCGAGACCTGGTCGAGTGGGATGCCTTCCAGAAGCACGCGCATGTCCTCGACGCTGTCGATTGCAACACCAGCCCTTCCGACCTCTCCGAGGGCGCGTGGCGAGTCGGAGTCCAGTCCCATCTGGGTCGGAAGGTCGAATGCCACGGAGAGGCCCGTCTGCCCGGCGTCAAGCAGCATCTTGAACCGTTCGTTGGTGCTCGCGGCGCTCCCGAATCCGGCGTACTGCCGCATTGTCCAAAGCCGCCCGCGATACATCGATGGCTGAATGCCGCGGGTATACGGCCAATCTCCCGGATCGCCGAGAGCGGACGCGTAGTCGAGCTCCGCATCCTCCGGCCGATAAACCGTTTTAACAGGGATGCCCGAAGGAGAGATCTTCTCGCCGGGCTCGTGTTTGCTCACGTGCGCCGGCCGGGGCGCCGGCGGACGCTCACGCGCCTACCGACCCGGCCGGCGAAAGCGACGTGGTACTCTTCCCCGTGCCGCCCAGCATCTTGCGCGCGGCATCGACGTCGTTGTTGCTGCCGATGAAGAGCGGAGTGCGCTGGTGCAGCTCCGTGGGCTGGATGTCGAGGATGCGCTCCTGGCCGTCGGTTGCAGCACCGCCTGCCTGCTCCACAATGAAAGCGAGTGGACACGCCTCATAAAGGAGACGAAGCTTGCCGCGCTTGTTCCTGCGATTGGCGGGGTAGGCGAAGAGACCGCCACCAAGGAGATTTCGATGGAAATCCGCGACGAGCGAGCCGACGTAGCGCGTGCTCATCGGCTGGCGATTGCCATCCTGTCCTCGATAATAGTTCATGAGATTCTGTACGTTCGGCTCCCACTGGATATGGTAGGAGTCGTTGACGGACAGATATCTCCCCATGTCGGGGGTCCGGATGTTGGGATGGGAGAGGAGGAATTCCCCCAACGACGGATCGAGCGTAAAGCCGTGTGCGCCTTGCCCAGTCGTGTATACCAGCATCGTGCTGGATCCGTAGATGACGTAACCCGCGGCTACCTGCCGCCGTCCAGGCTGCAGCATGTCCTCCATTTCACCGCGGCTGCCGCGAGTGATCTTGCGAACGACCGAGAATATCGTTCCCACGGGCACGTTGACATCGATGTTCGACGAGCCATCGAGCGGATCGAACAGAAGACAGTATTTTCCGCACCGAAAGTTGGCGGGAATGTCGATGATGCCCGGCTCCTCCTCGGACGCCATGGCGCAGAGCCGGCCACCATGATCGACAGCCTTGATGATGATCTCGTTCGCCAGCACGTCGAGCTTCTGCTGGGTCTCTCCCTGAATGTTCTCGAGGTCGGTCGCGCCGAGTATGTCCGCCAGTCCAGCGCTGCGCACCTTGTTGGCGATCATCTTGGCGGCGAGAGCAAGATCGTACAACAGGCCGGAGAGCTCGCCCGTCGCTTCGGGGTGCAGCTTCTCCTGCTCGATGATGAAACGCTCGATCGTTACGACTGATGTCGCTGTGTGCTTGACCACTCAAAGATCCTCGTCACCGGTACCGAGGCGGGACGCGGAGTACCGGCGAGCATCGACTTCGTAGGCGTTACGCGTGTAGCCGTAACGCATTGACTGCCAGAGATAGCTGACAGGAAAAGCCTTGTGCTGCAAAAATTGGTGGACGTGACGGAGCTCGTGCAAGAGGAGTTCCGCATCGAGCACGGTCGTAGGCGCAACGAATACCGTTTTCCAGAGCGTGATCGCCGCTGCTGTGCTCGTTCCCAGTGCCCAACCGCCGATGCGAACCGGCACTCCGCCGCGACGATATGTCGCCTGAGCAAGGTCGGGATAGCGACGAATCAGCTCCGCGGGGAGCTCGATTCGCTCTCCGATCACCGCCCTGACGAGTCGTGACCAAGCTCCCATTTTTCTCCCTTCGCTTCGATTTCGATGCGAACACCATCTGTGCGGACGATCACCGTTCCCGCTTCATCGGTGCGAAGCACCTCAGCCCCTATTCGCGAAAGCGCGTGCAGAACATCGTTGCTGGGATGTCCGTACATGTTGCCCGCGCCCACGGAAATTACTGCTACGTCGGGATGAACCGCGTCGAGGAAGGCATCGCTGCTGCTGGTCGAGCTCCCATGATGGCCAACCTTCAGGACCTGCGCGCGGAGCTCCGTGCGATGTTCCGCCAGCAACCAGTCCTCTTCCGCACGCTCCGCGTCTCCAACGAGCAGAAAGCGCACCATCCCGTAGCGCACCAGCGCGATCGTGCTGGCCAGGTTGGGATCCTTGAGCCCGACGGTCCACGCGGAATCCGGAGCGAGGAAAGACACGCTTACCCCATCGACCAGGATAGAATCGCCAGGATGAACACGATGCCATTCAATTCCCTGCTTCCTGGCCGCGGCAAGCGAAGCGATGTAAGCCTCCGATCCGCCGGCGAACGCCGCATCCCAGTATGTGTGGGGACGCATCGCCGTGAGGACGCTCGCCGCTCCGCCGACATGATCGGTATGTGGATGAGAAAGAACGAAAGCTTCGAGCGAGCCACCTCGTCGAAGAATATATGGGAGCACGGTCGTGCGCCCCGCGTCGCCGCCGCGCCAGGCAGGACCCGCATCCAGCAGAACCCAGTGGCCGCCGTTCGTTCGGATCAGGATCGCGTCGCCCTGGCCTACGTCGAGGAAATGGACCTCGACCCCGTCGCTGTTCGAGAGGGAAAACGGGGGAAACATTACCATGGTCGCCAGCGCCGCCAATCCAACAATGGCCGGACGCGCGGGATAGCGACTCGCGCAAGCGACGACGAGAGCGACCGCCGCGAGCGCGGCGAGGAGCGCCGTCACCAGCGTCGTCGTCACGGTTATTGCCGCGCCGGGAGTGGATGCCGCGGCCCATGCAATCCAGTCAAAGGCAAAAAGAAGCGGATGCACGGCTTGGGCGAAAAATCGGGCGAGCGCTCCGAGCGGCGAGACGAGCAACGCCAGGAACAGAATCGGCTGAGCGAGCGTGATGACCGGAACAGCGACAAGGTTGGACAGCGGCGCGATCAGGCTCACCCGACCGAACACCCAGGCGACCAGTGGCGCAGTCACCGCGCATGCCACTATGGAAGTGACGAGCTCTCTGGTGATTCTTCCTTTCCATCCGTCCAGTCGACGACCGAGGTGTCGTCGCCACAGGGATCCGGCGGCGACCAGCGCGCACATTCCCAACACGCTGAGCTGATAGCCTACGTCCACGGCGATTCGCGGCTGGACGAGCGGCACGAAGGCGCCGAGCGCCCACGCCGCCCACGGCGACGTTGGGCGCTGAGAGAGTCGCGAGGCCATCGCCACGCCCATCATACCGGCCGACCGCAGCGCCGGCGGCGGTGCTCCGATGACGGCCACGTAGATGCCGGTGGCAATGAAGGCTCCGAGCAGTGAGACCCGGCGCGACATACGCGCGACCTGAAAGAGAAGCTCCATAGCGGCCGCGATCACAGCAACGTGGAGACCCGAGATCGAGAGCATGTGAATCAGTCCGGCCGCGGCGTAGCGATCGCGCATTTCGGTCGGGACCTGATGCTGGTCGGCGATGAGGAGCGCGCGCGCCAACGGAGCGTCGTCCCCAAACGTGCGGTCTATCGAACGAGCGGCACGCACTCTGACCCGCGTCAGTATGTCGGTTGGAGGCTCACGCTTCCGCGGGTGAGCAGTCGGACGCTCGGGAGGTTCCGTTGTGACGGCTAGAATCGCCGCTGCCGCGAATATCAGCGCGAGCGCCGACCGCTCCGTTCGCGCGCGACACAGCGCGGCCACAAATGCAATCGAGGCGGCGAGGACGGCGATCCAGGCAAAGCCGCCAAACCCGGCGAGCAAGCCGCCAACGTACGCGAGGTATGCGGCTGTGATGAGTGGCAGCTGGGCTCCGGTTGCCGGCTGCCAAATGTTAGGCCCCTAGCGCGACCCGGACGAAATCATTCCGCCAGTCGCGCAATCAAAGCGCACGATCAGACCGCGAGCGGAAGAGCAGCACGCTGTGCCACAACCTGGCCCAGGAAAGTGGAGCCCGTCGTCCCGGTGATCTCGACGGTGAGGTACTTCCCGATCAGTGAGACATCGCCCGGAATCATTACGACCTTGGAGTCCCGCGTCCGCGACTGCAGGAGCGCGCCCCGCCGCGCCGCCTTTTCGACGAGAACCTCACGACGCTCGCCGAGGAGTTTGAGGTTCCGTTCCCGACTGCCGCCACGAACGGTCGCGATTAGCCTGGCGAGCCTGTCGCTCGCGATCTCGTCGGAAACAGTATCGGAGGCCGGAAAGCGAGTCGCCGGTGTTCCATCTCGAAGCGAGAACTTGAACGTGTACGCTTCGTCGAATCCGACAGCTTCCACGGCGCTCAGCGTCTCATCGAAATCCGCTTCGCTCTCGCCGGGAAATCCGACGATCACATCGGTTGTAAGTGAAACATTGGGAATCGCCGCGCGCAGCTTATCTACGCACTCGAGATACTGCTCGCGCGTATAGCGGCGCAGCATGCGCTTGAGAATGCGGGTCGACCCCGACTGCATTGGAAGGTGCACGTGCTCGCAGTGCGCCTCGGTCTCGGCCATCGCCATGATCACGGCCTTGCTGAAATCGTTCGGGTGCGGACTCGTGAAACGCAGCCGTCTCACGCCGGGGACGGCGCCGACGGCCCGAAGGAGATCCGCGAAGTCGTGCTGGCCGTCGAAATACGAATTGACTGTCTGCCCGAGCAGGACGACCTCGGAGATACCCGAAGCGACGACGGCCTCGGTTTCACGCACGACCTCCGCCAGCTGACGGCTTCTCTCCGGGCCCCGGGTTGTCGGAACGATGCAGTAGGTGCACTTGTAATCGCATCCGCGCTGCACGGGAATCCACGCCTTCACTCCGTCGAAGCGCCGCGGCGTGAAATCCTCGTAGTGTTCTTCGAGATCGAAGTCGGTCGCTGTGGTGCGAACGCCGGCGCGCGCGCTTTCAATCAGCGCAGGCAAGTCACGGTAGCCATCGGGCCCGATCACGAGACTTACGTGCCTGGCACGATCGAGCAGTTGCGATCCGAGTCGTTGCGCCATGCAGCCAGTGACGCCGAGCACCGCATCGCGCTTCATCCGGCTCTTCATCTCGCCGATCCGGCCGATCACGCGCTGCTCCGCATGGTCGCGGATCGCGCAGGTGTTGATGAGGATCACATCCGCTCCGTCCGGGTGCTCGACCGACTCGTAGCCGCATTCGGCCAGCTTGCCGAGCATGAGCTCGGTATCACTGACGTTCATCTGGCAGCCGTAGGTCTCTATGTAAACGGTGGGGCGGGGATTCTGGAGCATGGCTGTAAAGTAAGGTGCGAATTGGAACTATGTAGGGAGGCGGGAAGCGGGTGCGGACCGGTGCGGACCGGTGCGGACGCGAACTTAGTCCGCGGTACGTCCCAGTACGCCGCAGGGACGCACATTTATGCCTCGCGCTTCCCGCGTCCCGCTTCCCGCTATCGCCCTGCTCCGTTCACCGCCGTCGGCGACGCGGCGTTCTGTAGGGCGTCCATCGCCGCGGGATCCACGGGCAGCTCAATGTAGAAGGAGCTGCCCTTGCCTTCGGCGCTTTTCACCCAGATCCGTCCCCGGTGCCTCTCGACTACGAGCTTGCAGAAAGTGAGTCCGAGTCCGGAGCTGCGCGTGCGCGGAGTTCGGGGCATCTCGACCTGTCCGAACTTCCGGAAAATGACTTCATGGTATTCCGGCGGAATTCCCGGACCGTTGTCGCTCACGGTAAAAAGAACTCCGTGGCCGGCTCGCCGGGCGTTGAGCTCGAGATGAACGGGGCTGGAAGAGTGAGTCACGGCATTCTGAATCAAGTTCGAGAATACGCGTTTGATGAGACCCTTGTCGCCTGTGAAGACAGGAGCGTCGTCGGCAACGGACACCGAAACCGTCGTTTTCTCCTGTTGAAATCTGTGACCCCATTCATGAACCAGCTCGGCGAGAAGCGCACCGGGAGCCATCGGTGCCAGCGCGAGCGTTATGTTCGTCTCCTCGATCCTGGCGACCTCGAGAATGTCGTCGATGAGGGCTAGCAAATCCTCGGATTTCGATTCGACATCGCCAATCGCGACCTTCTGCGGGGTCGTCACCTGGCCGAAGTCGCCGTCGGAGAGCATCTCGAGCGTCGCCAGCACCGAGGTGAGCGGCGTCTTGAGGTCGTGCACGATCATCTTCATCAGATCGTCGCGGACTCGCTCGAGCTCGCGCAGCTTGCGAAGGCTGTCCTCGAGCGCGTCGGTGGCAGCCTTGAGCTTGAGCAGGCTCCGCACGCGCGCGCCGAGCACCAGACGATTGTGAGGCTTGGTAAGAAAATCATCGCCACCGGCCTCGATGCCGCGTACACGGTCGCTCGTGTCGTTGAGCGCGGTGACGAAGATCACCGGAATGCGCGCCGTGCGCGGGTCGCGCTTGATGCGACGGCAGACCTCGAAGCCGGTCGAGCGATCGTCGACACCGAGATCTCCCGCCGGCATCGACACATCGAGAATGCAGAGGTCGGGATGCTGCTCGAAGGCGGCGGCGACCGCCGAGGGCCCGTCCACCGCGGTGATGGTGTCGTAACCCAGGCTGTTCAGCTGGTCCAACAGGAGCTCGACGTTGGCGGGGATATCGTCGGCGACGAGAATTACTTCGGGCATGCGGTTGCCCGGGTCCGCCATATCAGGGGGAAACTCTCAGCCCAATGCTGAGAATAAATCCGCGCTCGCTGATGTCCGAGCCGGCGCTTCTGCTGGCGCGCTGGATCGCGACATCGACGGCCGCTCGGTCGCGCGTGAGCGGCGCGCCGAACCCAGCGGCGAACGTTTTCTCCGAGACTTTCTGGCCGTTGAACCCGAAAGGAAGCGTCCGGAATCTGGCGCCGGCCCGCAGAGTAATGATTCGCTGGAGGATGCGGGGCCCGCTCGCTTCCACGCCGGCACCCGTGTCCCATCCATCGAATGCCTGGATCCCGGAAGAAGAGAGCGAGTTGAGTGAGCTCCAGTTGTCGTGCGCAGCCCGCGCCGACACAATGACTCCGGGGATACCATCGAATGTCACAGAGCCTGAGTAGTGGTCAGGCAGCCGTCCGCTGCCGATGGCCGTATCTCCCGATTGTGCGCGGAGATCTCCGCCCTTCCGACCGGAGAGCGCGAACCCGATCACACGAGACGGATGCCACTCGACGCCGAGCGAGCCGGCGAATCCGGCGTAACTGATGCGGCCAGCTTGGGCCGAGCTGATGAACTCCGCGCTATCGGGGAAGAGCTGCGAGAATGTTATTCGGTTACTGCCAGCGAATACGTGCGCACCAACCCCAATCCGAAACACCGGGCTCGTCGACCATGCCAGCGCCAATCTGAGGTCGTCGATCGCGCCAAGCACCTTGTTCCGCTCAGTGAGAGTGACGGTGTCCGTCGGCGCTCCGACAACTTGCGTTCGCTTGAGGTTCGTCTCCGAAGAACGATCAAGAAAAGTCGAGGAGCTGAGCCCAAGTGTCCACGACTGCCCCACAGGGAGCACACCCTCGATGAGCGGGAAGCGGGCGGTCGTCGTGTTGGCGCTTCCCGATGGAGTGGTGACGCGTCGGAATTCAGGGGAATACTGCAAGAAGAGCGCGGATGATCCGACACCCGCAAGAGCCGCTGGAGACACGGAACTGAGCGCGTCGAAATCGGCTACCCCGCCGCCCGTCCCTTCGGCGCGAGCACTGAGCCCACCCGCTGGATATCCAAGGCCCTGAAGACTGAGGGCGCCCTGGGCTTCGCTGCGCGAGGCAAAGGAGATCGTGAGGAGTGCGGTCGCGACAAAGTACGGTTTGCGTATCAAGGGAGCCCCAACGGAACTTTGGAAGTGTAACTGATTCTCAGCCGCGGCCGCAGAGCGGCCACATCCTCGCTGGATGAGAAGCGAATCTCGAGGGGCGAGTTGCCCTCGGTAACGGATTTCAGGACAATCGCGCGCGGAAGGGTGTCGGGCTGCTGCGTGTGCCAGAGCGTAAACGCGCTCGCAAGCTCGACGTTCGTCGAGCCGGACCCGCCGGGTTTCAACTTGAGAGTATCAATGGAAATGCCGCCGATGATCTGTGCAGCCTTCGCCGGATCCGTAACGGCCTTCCCTGCCAGAACGACCTGCGGCAAAACCAAAACGGTGTCCGTTGGGTCGATCGTCGTATTCGGTAACTGGTTGAGAAGCAGCGTAGCGCGTACAACCGTCGACGAGTCGATGATCATCGACGGAATATTGAAAAGAATGTAGACCCTGCGCGGGGGGAGTCCGCCCAACGCGAGGACGCTGGGCGGCGCTGGCGGTGGACCCTTCGCAATCACCGTGTAGTCAGTAAGATGGGTCGCGACGATGGACTCTGCGGCCGGAGTCTTCGAAAAGAGCGTGACCGTCAGGGGCTTCGTAGCAGTGTCCGGTGTCGCGCGAAAAAACATCAGCGGCGCGAATCCGCCTTCAGTGGAGATGAAGCGCATTTGCGACGACGCCGGTCCGGTCGCCCGGAGTCCGATCCGGAGCCGTGCGTTGCTCTGAATCCGGGCGAGGACCGCGGCGTTCGAGATGAAATACTTCAGCGTATCGGTCAGCTGGGCTCGGGCAAACGTCTGCGACGAGATGAAGCGATCGGGTCGGAAAAGGGCCAGCACGGCCGCAGTAGACGTGTCGTTCGCCGTTGTGTCGACATCGTACGCTTCGATCGTTACAGGCTCGGCGCCCTTGATCGAGAGTGTATCGAGTGTGAGCTGGATGTAGGCGCTGTCGACGCTGATGATTGCCTGCGTTGTGTCGGTCGCGGGCTTGTAGGTCGTGGGCAGGGAGTCAAAGCGGAGGACGACGCGGGTATCCAGCGTGTCTCCGCGAAACGCCAGGAGAAGTCCGGGCTCGGTTCCGAGCCCCGAGAGCGCCGGCACCGTCGTGTCGACAACCACGGCGTCGATCGTGATGTTCTGAACCTCGCCGCCGATTTGTGGGCAAAGGACGGAGCAAACACCCGAGCTATCGAGATTCTCCGAACACGACAATATCGAAACAAATAAAGCCGCGGTCGCGAACAATCGCGGCATGAATGACGGAAGCTTCACTACACTCTTCCACGTGAAGGGTTCAGCACGAAAGCGTTGGGAAGCAGCTCGTTGAGGGTCCACGTTGCTTCCTTTCCTTCGCGCGTGTAACTCGAGATTTTGATGTTCGGGGCGAATTCGTTGAGGACCTGCCTGCACGCGCCACACGGTGGAGTGGGCTCGCTGTCTTCCGTTACGATGGCGATTTCGTCGAAATCAGTAAGTCCTTGTGAGACAGCAGAAGCCACCGCAAGGGTTTCCGCACACATTGCGAGGCCATTCACCGAGTTCTCCACGTTACAGCCCGCGATCACCTCGCCGCCACGGGTGCGCAGCGCAGCTCCAACGCGAAAGTTCGAATAGGGGGCGTACGCGTTTTCCAGCGCGCGCAGCGCGGCCTCCCGAAGGGAGGTGTCCTGCCTCGATTCCCGCTTCATCAGGCTACGAGCTCTGACAGAAACGATTTGCCGCGACCCCTGAACGAGAGGCCAAACCATTCCGCAACGGTCGCGCCGAGGTCCGAGAATGTATCACGCTCGCCGAGATCGCGTGGTACTACCCGCATGCCTCCAGCGAGCAAAGGCACTCGCTCCCGTGCGTGATCAGTGGAAGGGGTTGTAGGATCATTGCCGTGGTCGGCCGTAATGAACAGCAGGTCGTCCTCTTTAAGCCGCGATGTAATGGAAGGCAGAGCCGCGTCGAATTCGCGCAGCGCACCATAAAACCCCGCAACGTCGTTGCGGTGCCCGTACAATTGGTCGAAATCTACTAGGTTGGCGAAAAGGAACCCACTTTCCGCGGTCGAAAGCCAGTCCTTGATGCCACGGATGCCCTCCGCGTTCGACGCAGTGTGGCGAGATGTGAGTGAGCGTCCCGCGAACAGGTCATCCACTTTACCAACACCAGCCCGCGGGATTCCCGCGCTCGACAACGCATCGAGCAGCGTTTCCGCCGGTGGCTCGATCGAATAATCGCGACGATTCGTCGTCCGTCTGTAGCCCTGCGCGGTTTTCTCGAACGGACGTGCGATGACGCGCGAAACATCGTTAGGGGGTGTGAGCATTTTCCGCGCGATCTGGCAGGCGCGATAGAGCTCGTCGAGAGGAATGACCTCCTCGTCGGCAGCGATCTGAAAGACGGAATCCGCCGAGGTGTAAACAATCCAGCTCCCAGTCGCGCCTTGCTCCGCACCGTAGCGCTCGATCACGTCCGTTCCGCTTCCGACTACGTTTGCTATCACGCCCCGCCCGGTTTTGCGCGAAAACTTCTCTATCACCTCGCGCGGGAATCCCGTGGGAAAGGTCGGGAAGGGACGGTCGAGGTGAACTCCCGCGATCTCCCAGTGTCCGGCGGTGCTGTCCTTCCCCGCCGAGGCTGGTCGCATCGTGCCCCACGCCCCGGCAGCGTCACCTCGGGTGCGCACCCCTTCGAGGCGGCGAATGTTCCCCAGCCCAAGAAGCTCCAGGCGTGGAAGTTCGAGGCCGCCGCAGGCGCGCGCGACGTTCCCAAGTGTGTCGCTCCCCTCATCTCCGTAGCGCGCCGCGTCAGGAGCTTCTCCGATCCCGACACCGTCGAGGATGATGATCAGCGCACGCTTCAACGGCGCGCTTCCGTGTAGGTCCGTTCGACTCTGGACCGGAGCCCGGTCAGCAGCTCGTAGGGAGACATACCCGCGTCGTCCGCCACGCGCTCAACAGTCAGAACCGTGTCCCCCGCCCTGCCAATCAAGGTGGCGATGTCCCCGACTTCGCATCTAACCGTCGTAACATCGATCATCGTCATATCCATGGTAACCGTGCCCGCAATCGGAGCCAACGTTCCTCCTACGAGAACGGACCCGCGTTCGCTGAGGGACCTGGGATATCCGTCGGCGTAACCGACGGCGAGTGTCGCAATTCGCGCGGCACGCTCGACACGAAGCGTGGCGCCGTAGCTCACCGTGTCACCGGGTTCGAGATTTCGAATCTCTACGATTGGAGCACGAAGGTTGACCACCGGCTCTGGCTGGATCCCGGCATTTCTCCCACTGCCCACGCCGTAGAGAAAAATCCCCGGGCGCACCAGATCCCAGTCACTCCTGCCTCCGCGCGAAATGGCGGCGCTGTTGGCCGTGTGCAACAGTCTCGGACGCGATGGAAGTGACGCGACTGCGTTGCGAAAGAGTAACTCCTGCGCTGCCTGCGTTCCATCATCGAGCTCGGCGGAATGAAAGTGCGTGAACGCGCCCTCCGGCGGGTGCATCTCCACCAAGTGTCTGATCTCGTTCACCAGTCGCCAGGGAATGCCCGCGCGGCTCATGCCGGTATCAATCGAGAGATGCCACGTGCCGCCACCGGCGCGGCGCCACGCCTCGATCTCGGCGGGGAATCCCAGCGTCGGAGTAAGTCGCGCGGATCGGGCGCGCGTGAGCTCCTGCTCGAGCAACGGGGTGAAGACAACGACCGGACGCGCCACGCCGAGGTCGCGGAGCTCTTCGCCCTCTACAACGGTGGCCACTCCGTAGCCCCACGGCTCAAGAACATCGAGTGCCCGCCACGCGGCCGCGGCACCCAAGCCGTAAGCATCCGCCTTGATCATTGGAAGAAGCGGGACGCCCGCGCGCCGCGCGACCGCCGCTCCATTACGCTGCAACGCGCCAAGATCGATCTCGACCCTGGCGCGAGCTAAAGAGTGCTTCATTAACACTTAGTTTATGTTGGGCGTAGTATACCCCCGGCCACCGGTGCCTTCAAGAAACTTCGTCCGCGTTTACACATCGTATGAAAAAAACAAGCACGCACTCACTCGACGACACGCTGGAACTTATGCGCGATCTGCGCGCCCGTTGCGAATGGGACGCCGCCCAGACGCACGAGTCGCTTCGCCCCTATCTGATCGAAGAGGCGCATGAGCTCGATGAGGCTATCCGCCTCGAGGACGACAAGCTCGTGCGAGAGGAGCTCGGCGACGTGCTGTTGCAAGTGCTCTTTCACTCGGTGATGGCCGAGGAGCGGGGGGCTTTCTCATTTGCCGACGTGGCGGAGGGCCTGATCACCAAGATGAAAGGGAGACATCCCCACCTTTACGGCGACGCCGCCAAAGAGCCGTGGGAGCGAATGAAGTCGAGGCAGCGAAAGAGTATCTCGGAGGGACTCCCAGTTGGACTACCGGCTTTGCACCGTGCGCATCGACTTCAGGATCGGGCCGCGGGGTTGGGGTTCGATTGGCCTGACGTCGATGGACCGGCAAGAAAGGTCGAGGAGGAGCTTGGGGAGGTTCGCGCGGAGCTCACAAAATCACCGCCACGAAAACCGGGCACTCCCCCTGTGTTGGATGAGCGTCACTACGCCGTCGAGGCGGAACTGGGTGACCTTCTGTTCGCGGTTGTCAATCTTTGCCGAAAAGCAGGCGTCCACGCATCCATTGCGCTCGACAAAGCGAACGCGAAGTTCGAGCGCCGATTTCAGCAGGTGGAGAAAATGGCGGGCGAGCGAGGGATCGACGTTCCGCACGCCGGGCTCGACAAGCTCGACGCGCTTTGGGACGAAGCCAAGCGCGCCGAACTTTCTCCGGGGTCGACTGACGGGAAGTGACAGGCCGTGCAGCGAGTTACGCCGGTAGCTTCGCGATTTTTCCAACGAAGAGGATCGTTCCGGAAAAACGCTCACGAATCACGACAAGGAACGGGTGGTCGACCCGAAACGCTGACGGAGCCGAAGTGAGACCAACGCCGACAAGCGTAGCGGCTGCTGCCTCCGTTCCCTCTTCGTCGACATCCACAAAAGTCTTTTGCAGAACTCGGGTGATAACTAGACTGAGCCCGAGCGGCGACATGCGCGTGAAATCCGCATTGTAAAAGGCGAGTCGCATCCCCAGCTTCTGGAGATCGTCGTTCAGCTCACGTTTCCATTCCAATCTGAAGCGCGGCAAGAAGACCTCCAGGTTACTGTCGTGAAGCGAGCTCACGAGTGAGTTCCATTTCGTCTGATCGAATGACTCGGCGAAGGCGTCGATGTCTCCGTTCGGCAGAACCACCGTCATCGTGAACGCAGAATTGCCATAGGGAAGATCGACCGCCGAGTATTCGGGCGTGGCGGTAAATTGAACGCCGCTCCCCCGCGCCATCATCGGAACTGTCGCCGTCGTGCCATCGGCGGCGTAGAAAGGGGCATCGACTGTTTTCGCCTTGTCGAACTGTTTTTGCCAGATCCCCTTGAAGTAGATGGCATTCACTAGAAACATCATCTCTCCAGGCTTGACCTCATCGAGAATCTCGGGGATCCTGTTGTTCGTCTGTCCGCTCACCCACGAGTTGATCGTCGTGACAGCGGATGGGTTTGCGAAGTCGAGCGCTTGAACCTGCGCGTCAAAATAGAGCTTGCTGTCTTCCACGAACGAAGCCTCGACCGGGAAGGTCCGCTCGTACCATATGGAGTTGGCGATGCTGACGTTGGTTCCCGGATCGAGCCCCCTCAGCAATGTGATGAGAGATTTGTAGCCCGCATCAACATCCTCCCGGGTTGCTCCACTCAACCGGAGAGTGGAACGCATCTCGTCATACGTGGGACCGTTCGCACCGTTCGCTGTCATGCCCAGCGCCATCGACGCGCTGAGAGGCGAGATGAACACGTTGGCCTTGTGCTGTGCCAGATTACCGGTGCGGAACAGATCAAACGCGAAATCGTTGCTGCCAGCAATGATCTTGCTCTCGGACCCCGTGAGAGCCCGCGGCAAGGCGGTGATTGCTGCTCCCGGAGCGGTTGCCTCACTGCATGCGGATCCAACGAGAGCCGCCGCGAACAACATCGGACCAAAGAGTTTCATGATTTCTCCTCCTGAAACGGGTAGAGTTGATTTGACCATTCTTTGTGCGCATATGCCGCGCCCGCATAAGAGCCTTTTCTTTGGCGTTGTTCGCGTTTCAAATCCCACCATTCCGCTCGCCTTGGGGGCTCGGCGACGGCTCTAGTCCGACTAGCTGATCCAGGTACCGAGGGCAATCGCCCACACGGCTAGCAGGACTCCGCTGGCAGCCAACACGCCGAGCGTCGCGCTAAGGACGCAAAGCGCGTCGAATAATCTGACGGTTCTCACCCTGCCACGATTCGAAAGGCGAGAGCGGGCGCGATCAAACAGCCCCCAGATCCCATAGGAAAAGAGAAGCGCCGCCGCGCTTGCCATCAGAGGCTGCGCAGCCGGATTCCACCGGAGCGCCGCTGCCAATACCGCGGCGCCACCTATCGCATCGATTCCGAGGCGTCGCACCGGCGCAGAGCGCGCTCTATGGGCCAGAAACTCAAAGAGTCCGGCATCGGGCCGGAGGACCGATAGAACCATCATGGGAAGAACATTTCACCGCGGCGGGGATTTCGCCAGCTGAACTGCTACTCGGCGGTGTCGTGCTCTGCCTCTTCCCCGTGTTCGACAATATCCCCTGGCTTGAAGAGAATGTCCTGCAGGGTAGCACGCCACTTCGGACTCCTGCGCAACAGGAACTCGAGGTCCATACCGAAATGCTTGAACTCCTCGTGCTGAGCATTCCGCATGATGTCGCGCGCCGCCCGATCCTTCTCCAACGAGAGACGCTGCTCGTACCAGCCGATTGCTTCGGCCTCTTCGATCATTGAAGTGATCATCCGCGCAAACGTGCGGGTCTTCGCCGACAGCTCGCTCGCCGGCTCGTGGTACTGTTCAAATCCCATCGGAATGCCCTCAGGTTGCAGATGTGCGCAGCAGGACGAGCGGACCCAAGATCATGGACGCAGCCGATTCATTGTTCGGGGAAAAGCAATCGCTTCGCGTATGTGATGGATTCCGCAAATCCAACCAACGGTTCGCTCGAGGCCGAGGCCGAAGCCCGAGTGGACGAATGTGCCGTACTTCCTCAGATCCAGGTACCAGTTGTATGCCTCGACGGGCAACCCTTCTTCCTTGATCCGGGCGAGTAGCTTGTCGTGGTCGTCCTCGCGCTGCGATCCGCCGATGATCTCGCCATGACCTTCCGGCGCCAGGAGGTCGTTGCACAGTACCGTGCGTGGGTCGGCCGGATTCTCCTTCATGTAGAAGGCTTTCGCTTGCTTTGGATAGTTGTAGATGAAAACCGGGCGGTCCTGACCTTCCACCAGCAGTGACTCGTCCTCGGCGCCGAGATCATCGCCCCACTTCACGGAGCTGCCCTTCGCCTGAAGGGTTTTTACGGCATCGGTGTAGTCGATGCGAGGAAATGGGGCCTTGATCTTCTCGAGCTTGGAAATGTCGCGCTCGAGCTCCTTGAGCTCTGGTTGCCGCCGCTCGATAACGCGCGCTACGATGTACGAAACGAAGTCCTCCTGAAGTCGCATGTTGTCATCGGAGTTGTTGAAGGCGACTTCGGGCTCCACCATCCAGAATTCGGTCAGGTGCCTGCGCGTTTTGGATTTCTCGGCGCGAAACGTTGGCCCGAAGCAGTAGATCTTTCCGAACGCCGCTGCCGCCGCCTCTCCGTACAGCTGGCCAGTTTGCGCCAGGTAGGCGGTGCCCAAGTCGAAATACTCGGTGCCGAACAGCCCGCTTCGTTCACCAATAGCCGCGGTGAGGATCGGAGTATCCACGAGGGTGAAATCCCGCTCGTAGAAAAAATCGCGAATCGCCTGCTCGACTTCACTCCTCACGCGCGCGATCGCGCGCTGCCTCGGTGTGCGCAGCCAGAAGTGCCGGTTGTCCAGAAGGAAGTCGATGCCGTGCTCCTTCGGCTGAATGGGATAGTCGATTGGACTCTCGCCGTAGATCGACAGCTCCTTCACCCCGAGCTCGAATCCGCCGGGCGCGCGCGCGTCGGGTCGTACTTCGCCCTCGAGCTCGATGGAAGTCTCCTGCGTCAGCCTTCCAAACCGCTCCCACACCTCTGGTGACACCGCATTCTTGACGAGCACGGCCTGGAGCAGGCCCGTCCCATCGCGCAACACGATGAACGCGACCTTACCGGACGAACGGACGTGCGTAACCCAGCCGCGCACGCGCACAGTCTGGCCGGAGTGTGAGGGTAGCTCTGATATTCGCGAATAAGGGGCGGCGGTCATGATTTCGTTGTAGGGACTGAGGCTGGAGCCCTCAACGCTAACGCGTCAACCGATATATGAGAATTGCCGCGCGCTCCGTTGCGGGGCCGATCGATCGCAGGTTCACGCGCTCATCGGGGGTGTGGGATCGCATTCCCTTCACGCCGAGTCCATCGAGCGCGTCGACATACTCCGAGACATACGAGATGTCTCCTCCGCCGCGCTTGCCCGGGTCAAGAGCGTCGACCTGAC
The DNA here is from genome assembly GCA_035317585.1 of Gemmatimonadaceae bacterium. GTDB lineage: Bacteria > Gemmatimonadota > Gemmatimonadetes > Gemmatimonadales > Gemmatimonadaceae > UBA4720. The sequence continues at coordinate 29,394 of DATHGO010000109.1, forward strand.
CCTGACCCAGCGCGCGACTGACGGTGTCCTCCACCGCGAGGAGAGCCAGATTGCCCTTGGTCGGAGGCATGGCGGGATTTCCGTCCTCGAAGGTTATCGTCGCGATGGTTCCGGGAAGATGGTCGTTGACGATCGCGCGCATCGCTTCGCGAGCCTTCACGAGCTGGTCCTGCGAAATGAAGCGCAGGTCACCGCGGGCGAACACGCGCGGGGCGATGATGTTGTCCTTCCCCGCCGCGGTTCCGGCGATCTTCGTCGAATCGTAGGTAACGTCGGTCCCGCCAACGATGACGGCTGGATTGAACGTCAGATACTGCTCGTTCGACAACTTCTCGCGAAAGGCGTTTAAAATCCTGGCCGCTTCATAGATCGCGCCGTAGCTGGTGCCGGGCGAGAAGATTCCAGACGAATGTGCCTGTCTCCCGCTGACGACGAGCTGCCAGCCGCTCATCCCCCGCCGCGCGACGGTGCCTTTACCCGCATCCTCCTCGAACGCGAGCGCAATGTCACTGCGTTTCGCAACGTCGATCAGCGGCTGTCGCGAAACGAGGTGCAGCGGCCCGGCATCTTCCTCGTCGCCCGTCAGCGCGACGACGATTCTCGTTCCGTCGAGCGCACCTACACTCTGAAGCGCTTTGAGGGCGTACAGTATCACGAGATCGCCGCCCTTCATGTCGGAGCTTCCCGCGCCGCCTGCAAGCGTGTCGAGCCGTACGAACCTTTCGCTTTCACCCTCGAATACGGTGTCCAGGTGGCCAATCAGGAGCAGACGCTTTCCCTTCGTCCCCTTTCGCTCGGCGAAGAGATGCCCAGCCCGGCCGACGGCGTCGGGCAGCGATATCCAATTGGTCTCGAAACCGAGGGACGAAAACTCGGGCTCGAAGAGTTTGCCGACCGCCCGAACGCCGGCCAGGTTGAAGGTGCCACTGCTTATGTTGACCGCTTTTTCGAGGAAAGCGACCTGCTCGGCCTCGTGAGCGCGGACGTAGTCGCGAATCCTCTGCTCGCTTTTGGACAGCGCAGGCGGTCCGCCCGACTGCGCGGCCGCGGCATTAGGCGTTGAGAAAAGCAGCATGCAGGCGCACGCAAGCACGATCGCGCTGACGCCTGGCCGGCGGGTGACGGAACGAATTGAGCTGGGTGTCATATCACGGGAGACTACCACCACGTCGCGGTTCCGTCCACCAGTGGGAAACGATAATTTTACACGCTTGCCCAATTCAAAAAAGCTAAGATGACTTTGCGCGCCCGCCTCGGGTGGGGCCTGTTCGCGATCGCGCTGGTGCTGATCGTTCCGCTGCTCCTGTCCCTCAAATCCCTCGAGCATCTCTACGAGACGAGCCGGTTGCTCCGTGACCGCGAATTCGCGGCATCACTCCTCCTCGGATCGTTCCGTGAGCGAACCGACGATGCCCGCCGAGCCGAAGATGCGCTGCTGTTCATCCACGATCAGAAAAGCGCGGCGCGCATGCAGGGCGAGATCGACGGGCTTGTTGCACTGACCGACTCTCTGGACCGGTACCGTCTCGGCCTGTCGGCGTCGCAGATCCGCGCCTCCCTGGACGCACTCCGCTCAGCCACGCGCGAGGAGTACGAGCAGGCCGCTGCCGGCAGAAGCACCGTCGCGGAGATGATATCGCAACAGCGCACGCGCCCGGCGATCGCATCGGTCGACAGCGCACTCGGCGCGAGCGCGACGACGCTTCGCAATAGCACCCGAGTGCGGGTTGCCGACGCGACGAGCGAGACGCTCAACGCCGAGAGACTGGTGGCTGGCGCACTGCCCATCGCTCTCCTTGTCGCACTCGTGATCGGCATCTGGTTGATGAGATCGATCAGCCGGCCGGTGGACGAGCTCGAGCGTGGGATGCAGGCAATCTCCTCGGGAGATCTCAGGTACCAGCTAAACCTGGAGCCCGATCCGAAGACGGAGTTCGGCCGAGTGGCGGTGAGCTATCAGGCCATGGCGAGCCAGCTCGCCGACCTCGAGCGATTGCGCGCCGAGTTCGTGGGCGTCGCTTCGCACGAGCTCAAGACACCGATCAATGTCATAATTGGATACCTCGAGCTGCTCCAGGAGGGAATTTTCGGAGAGCTCACGCCGAAGCAGAAGGAAATTCTTTACACCATCGGCAAGCAGGCGAATGGGCTTACGAGACTAGTCAAGCGCCTCCTCGACATCAGCCGGTTCGAGGCAAGTGGCGGAAAGCTGGAGGTGCGGCAGGTCGATCTTCGGCGGCTGCTCCAGACACTCGAGAGCTCGTTCTCGGTTCTCGCCATGCAGCGGGATATCCGCTTCTCCATCGAGCACAGGGACGGACTCCCATCCAAAGTGTACTGGGACGAAGACCGCATCAACGAGGTCCTCGGCAACCTCATCTCCAACGCCTTCAAATTCACGCCGCGCGGGGGTAATGTGGCGCTTTCGGTGGCTCCTGTCGGCGAAAACGTAGTCATTACCGTCGCGGACACGGGGGCTGGAATATCCCGGGAACAGCTCCCTCACATTTTTGACAAGTTTTACCAGGCCGATAACCAGGCGCAGGCCGCTTCCAAGGGCACTGGTTTAGGCCTGGCGATTGCGAAAGAGATCGTCGAGGCCCACGGCGGCCGCACAACGGTCGAGAGCAGGGTCGGCGAGGGCACGACGTTTGTGGTTACACTCCCGATCGAGGCGCCGGGAGCGAAGAAGCGAGTCGAGCCTACACCGTCAGAGTCTATGGAAAGGGTTGAGGACGGAGGATGACGAAAACTCTTCGAATCGTGATTTCGTTGCTGGTGCTGGCGGCCTGTACGAGTCTGCCAGCGATCGTCCCGCCACCGCCGGTCCAGAGCGATTGGGATCGGACGTTGTCCAACGCGCGTCGCAACGTCGCGGACGGCAACTATTTCGCGGCAGACAAGATTCTAGACGAGTTCCTGCGGACGCACCCGGGCACGCCCGAGGCTCGGGAGATCGCGTTCTGGAAGGCCGCCTACCTCGTCGACCCGGCGAATGAACGCGGGTCGCTACCCGGTGGAATTGCGGCGCTCGACACGTATCTCGCCGACAACTCGGCAGGATTGTACCGTGACCAGGCTACCGTCCTCCGCCGAACAGCGGCCGTCGCGGCGGGGATCGCGAACGCGAGCGCGCCAATGACCGCTACCGGTGATTCGTCAGCCACGACAGTGGTGAAGGACACTGTCGTCATCGGCAGCAAGTCGAGAGACGAACAGATCGCGGCCCTCAAGGATCAGTTGGCCAAGAGCAAGGACGAGCTCGCCAAGGTCAACGCCGAGCTCGATCGCATCAAGAAGCGCCTCGCAAATCCGAGCAACTAGTCGGCTGAGCGACTGGGCTCAGCCGACTCTGAACAAATCGAGGGCGCGCGAATAGCGGGCGCTTAGCACCTTCCGTATTCCCGCGTTTTCCTTGGTCGTGAGATCAGGATCACGATCCAGAAGTCTTTCTGCGGCGGCGCGGGCCTCGATGTTCAGCTCCTCATCCCGCACGGGATCGGCGACGCGGAACGTCGCTTCCCCACTCTGCTCTTCGCCGAACAGATTTCCCATTCCTCGTAGCCGAAGATCCGCGCGGGCGATTTCGAAGCCATCGTCGGTCTCAACGAAGATCCTCAGGCGCTCTGCCGCTTCGTCTCCGACGCTGCCGAGCAGTATGCAGTACGACGCTTCCGCGCCGCGACCCACGCGCCCTCTCAGCTGATGTAGCTGAGACAGTCCGAATCGTTCCGGGTGCTCGACCAGCATCACCGTGGCATTCGGCACATCGATTCCCACTTCGATCACAGTCGTCGACACGAGCACGTCGATCTTCCCATCGCGGAACGCGCGCATGATCGTCTCCCGCTCGTCCGCGGGGACTCGTCCATGAATCAGCGCGACCACCCTGCCCGCGAACGGCCCGGCCGAGAGCAGCTCGTACATCGTCGTCGCCGCCTTGAGATCTGTTTTCTCGGATTCCTCGATAACGGGATAAACCACGTATGCCTGACGACCTTTCTCGGTTTCCCGCGCCACGAATTCGAGGACGCGGTCGCGCGCTGATTCCGGACGCATCACGGTTGTGACGGGCTGGCGCCCCGCCGGACGCTCGTCGAGCGTGCTCACATCGAGGTCGCCATAGACGGTGAGCGCGAGCGAACGCGGGATCGGGGTCGCGCTCATGAGAAGCACGTCGGGCGAGTCTCCCTTGGCCGAGATCGCGGCGCGCTGCTCTACACCAAAGCGGTGCTGCTCGTCGATAGTGACGAACCCGAGGCGCCCGAACACGGCGGCATCCTGCACGAGCGCGTGTGTTCCCACCGCCAACACCGGCTCGGTTCCCGCGAGCTTTTCCGCGGCAGCTTTCCTCTCGCGCGAGTTGAGGCTTCCAGTCACGAGGACGGGCTCGATTCCAAGCGGCTCCAACAGCTTCGTGAACGTTCGGGCGTGCTGCTCCGCCAGCAGCTCCGTTGGCGCCATGATCGCGGCTTGATATCCGTTCTCCATCGCCAGCAGCGCCGCGAACAAGGCGACGATGGTTTTCCCGCTGCCGACGTCGCCCTGCAGCAGGCGATGCATCTTCCGGTCGCTCGCCATGTCGGCGACGATCTCGCGCACGGCCACGGTCTGCGC
>DATHGO010000110.1:0-2693 GCA_035317585.1 Gemmatimonadaceae bacterium
TATCGGCGAGCGAGCGACGAGATCGTCGAACACGACGTGCGGGGTATTGGCGGCCATCGCCGCGAAGTCCGCTCCCGCGGCAGAGAGCCGACGAAGCGAAGCCGCTAGGTATTCGATGAGCGCTGGTCTGTCGTGCTCGACGAGGCGCAATCCGCGATCGACGTCGAGACTGTCGATGATGATCGATGGCGAAGACGACGGATCGTCGCGCTTCCACGCCTCCAGAATGCGACGGTAGTAGTCTATCGTGGACTCGGGCCCCAACCCACCGACGATTCCAACTGTCGACACCTATTGTTCCTCCGCTATTGACCGATCTCTGGCACTGTCGCAGCAAGCCGTTTCGCGACGCTGCGGTATCCTCATTTTGCGCTTGTTTTTCATCCCGGCCTCGCGCAAAGTATGCTAACCGGAGGAACCACCATGAGACGCACTCTCTTTGTCGTGTTGTTGGCAGTGCTGAGCCTTGGCTTTGTCCGGGCTCAGCGTCAGCCGTACCGCGTTGTGTTCGATCTCACCAGCCGAGACACCCTTGAGCAGAAGGCGGTACTGCGGTGGCTCAAAGAGGTGAGCACTTCGAGTCCCGATGCGCAGATGGAAGTGGTCATGTATGCGAAGGGGTTCGATCTCGTCATGCCAGAGCGGTCCGCCTACATCGCCGACGTGAAAGAGGCCATGAAGAATCCGAACGTGGCGTTCAAAGTGTGTGCGATCGCGCTGAAGAACAACAACGTTGACAAGAGCCAGCTACTTCCGGGTGTGCAGACCGTGCCGGACGGCATCCACGAGCTCGTTATGAAACAGCAGGATCATTGGGGCTACATCAAGGTCATGCACTGATCGCCGAGCGCCACCGGCGGACCGCTCGCGGCAGCAGCAACCAAAACACGATGAAAACGCCGAAAAGGAAAACCGCGACGAGGCCCGCGACCCAGCGCGAGCCAACGATGACCCGCGCCACCACGTACACGTCCAGGCAAATCCCGACGGCCAAGGGAACCATACTCGCCATGAGCAGGCGAGAGGAGGTGGTGATGAATTGTCGGGAGATCGCTTCTGGCTCTGTTTGGCGGTGGAGGGCGGCAGGGGCCATCACGAGAACGATGGCGATCGTAAGGAGGACGATTGCAGCGAGGTGAATCGTGCGCTCGGTCGACGACAGCTGCTCCCCGAATGCTGCGCTGAAGACGGCAATGAGTTGGAATCCGAAGAGCGCCTGAATACCCGGTACGACGGTCCGGCATTCTTCGAGTACGTGCGTCGCCGCCTCGTTGAGTGAGAGCTCTTGTCGTTCCGTTGAGGCCCCTGCCTGAGATCCCGTGGTCATCGGTTGAAATGTTTGTTAGACACCAACTGCTTGCTTCTCGCCTCGGTAGGCGAGGCGCCCGGTCACGAGCAGGAGAAAGAGCAACGCTGCAGCACCGCACATTGCCGCATACCAAAGGAGAATGGGAATGCGTTGGGCGCGGACCCGGTCCCAGTTATTGAACCGGAATCCGATGTCACTCGCCGCAAGGACGGTCCCGGAGGCATCGTCCGTGACGCGCACCTGTCCTGCTTCGAGCAAAGCCCCGACCGGCCGACCACGAACGTAAACCCGGACCCGATCCGCGGCTTCGGTGAGCGGAACCATCATCGACGGCGGTGTCCACCAGATGTCGGCCCGTTTCGAGAGCTCGCTGTAGAGGGCAACCGCGGGAATGAGGAAGAACACAACGGTGAGCGCCGCAAAAAACATTCGGACACGAGGTGGCATCGGTCCTCCGGACTTTGGATCGGTTGCTGTCTGACGCTAGTTCAGCTGCAATACGCTACAACCATCGCGGCGAAGCCGCATCTGAAAAGTGGCGTCGCCTAGTTGCGACGCACGTTGGGTAGCGCGTCGTGTTCTTACGGTGCCGGCGCAAGCGAAGCGGAAATTCGGCGTGTGATAACCCCGCATGCCCCGTCGACCGCTCGCACTCCGGCGACAGTCCATGTGCGGTATCCAGCGTGAGTTATTTCGATCGCATAGTTGCCGGGCCGCTCATCCGCCGCGCGCAGTGAGATGAGCGTGTTAGGATCGGGGCCAATACCCTCATATGGGGTTAGTGAGTCAACGTAGGCTCCGTCATGAACCGCTCCTTTCGCACCATTTGCCAACGGCGCACCGCTGGTGGCGTCTCGGATTTCGACTACAATGGCCGGAGTTACCACCGCAGGACAGTAATACCTGGCCCCGGGATTACTGCAGCCGGCCAGACTGACAACTGTGACTATGATGACGGGGCGGGATTTGCGACACAGCATCCGAATAATCTCTCCGTGGTCTCTATATCGAAGGTAGTGTGCCTGGCGTACAAAAACCGTGTCAGACCGAAGGCTGCCTGCTCGCCAGGCTTCCGGCAACGACCCAGGCAGCAGCCGCAATCGTCCAGGAGACGAGAAATCCCGTCCAATTGAGCTGGTTCGTCGGCGCCTTTACCACGAGTGGCACCCAGACGAGCGCCGTGAAGACACCGATCATCGCCGCCTCGAGCGTCGCGGCGAGACGCGGAAAGACGCCGACGAGGACGCCGAGGCCGGCGGCGATGTGCCCGGCGCCGGTGAGATATGCCCAACCCGGACGAAATGGAAGCCACGCGGGCACGAAGCCGATTGTCTCACGGGCGTAAACGAAATGCGAAAGCCCGACCGGGATCAGTGCAACGCCA
>DATHGO010000111.1:0-4407 GCA_035317585.1 Gemmatimonadaceae bacterium
CTACAAGTACGACGTGAATCAGAGATTCGGCTCCACTCTACCCGCGCTCACCGCTGTAAGAGCGCCTGTCACTGTAACTGCAATGATGCGCTTCGACCTCGGACCGACGCGCGAGCGGCAGGCGCTCACACAGCAGCTCGATCGCGGGCGGAGCCTTAGGGGAACGAAGGCGCCGGAGCCGATGCTCAAGGCGATCTATGGGAGCGGCGGAATCCCGAATCCGCTGTCGACGATCCTGCGACAGGCGGACACGCTCGAGCTCACCGGCCCGCAGGCGGACAGCATCGCGACGATGAATCGCCGCTATGTGATCAGTCTCGATTCAATCTGGGCACCTGTCGCGAAGTATCTGGCGGCGCTGCCGGACAAGTACAACAAGGACGAAGCGTACTCGCGATATCAGCACGCGCGTGAGGCTTCAGTGGACATGCTCATCAAAGTCGTTCCCGACATCAAGCGGGTGCTGACGCCCGAGCAGAGAAGGAAGCTGCCCGCATTCATCTCGAGCTATCTCGATACCCGCTATCTCGCCTCGATTCGCTCCGGAACCGCAGGTGCGGGCAACGGCCCGATGATGTTCCCCGGCGGCTTCATGGGAGCAGGGGGCGGGATACGCACCGAGGGCGGTGGAGGCGGTGGAAACGTGATCATCATCCGGAATTAATCAACACTGCGCTCCGACCATTCGGAGCCGCGCGATTGCAACAGCGGCACTCAACGGAATCAACCATGAAGAAAGCTACGCTCGGACTCACAATGATCGCGCTCGCGGTGACAGCAAACGCACCGTGCCTCGCGCAATCTCTTCCACCCATTCGCCAGCTCGGTCCCGTCACCGCTGTCGCCAAGGAACCGCTTGGCGCAGTCTCGTCAGTGCGGCACCTGCCAGACGGACGCATTCTCGTGAACGACATCATCGGCAGACGAGTCGTGATGTTCGATTCTTCGCTCTCAACGGTGACCGTGATCGCGGATACCACGAGCGCGACAGCAAATGCCTACGGCGTACAGCCGGGCGGGCTGATTGCCTATCGCGGCGACTCGACACTGTTCGTCGATCCGGGCTCGCTCTCGATGCTGCTGATTGATCCGAATGGAAAAATCACGCGCGTCATGTCCGCGCCTCGCGCGAACGATGTCAGGATGCTGATTGGTGGACCATTTGGGAGTCCGGGATTTGATCCGCTGGGAAGGCTCGTCTATCGAGCACCGCCCAACTTTTTCGGGGGTCCGCCGCCGGCTGGAAATGCCAGAAACGGGCTTCCGCAGTTTCCGACTATCCCCGATTCCGCCGCCCTCGTCCGCTACGACCTGACCACGCGAAAGGTCGACACAGTGACGTTCTTCAAAACGCCGAAGTTCAATCTGAACATCGCGCGCTCTCCTGACGGCCAGGTCCGCGTGTCGACCATCACTAATCCGCTGCCGCAGGGTGACGACTGGGCTCTACTCTCTGACGGCACCATCGCCCTCGTCCGGGGGAAGGACTTTCACGTAGATTGGCTCAATCGCGATGGGACGACCACACCGTCCCCCAAGATCCCGTTTGACTGGGAGCGCCTCACTGACGAAGGCAAGGTCGCCTTCATCGACTCCGCGAGGGTTGCGATCGAAAAGGCGCGCGCGAGCGGTCAGTTCGGGCGCGATGGCGGCCCACAGATCATCGCCCGGGGCGGGGACGATGGCGCTCCCGCCGCCGGGCGTCGCGATCGTCAGGGAGGGGACGCGCCACGCCCGGGGTCCGCGCCCGCACCCGCACCCAACGCACAGCCGGGAACGATGACGGTCACAGCGGGGGGCAACACCACCGTGACTTCCGTCGGTCCCGGAGGTGGCGGCGGACCGCTACCACCGCTCACCATGATCTCGCCGAGCGAGCTGCCTGATTACAAGCCGGCATTCGCGCCGGGATCGACTCGCGCCGACGCCGACGGAAATCTCTGGGTCAGGACCAGTCAAAACGTGACTGCGCGCCCGGTCTACGACGTCATCAATCGTAAGGGCGAGCTCATTGACCGCGTGCAGCTCCCGCTGAATCGGGTACTTGTTGGATTTGGGGAGGGCGGCGTTGTTTACCTTGCGGTCCGCGATGGGGCCACGGCGCATCTCGAGAAAGCGCGCGTCAAGTAACAGCTAGCGGATCATTCCTCTGGCGATGTGCCGCGCGAGCGCCATGATCGTAACCATTGGATTAACCCCCGACGAAGCGGGGAACAGACTGGCGTCGGCAACGTAAGCCCCGTCCAATCCGAACACCGCGCCGTGACCATCGCACACGGCTGAAGCCCGTTCGGTGCCGAGCCGGCACGTCCCCATTTGGTGCGCGCTGAACAACGGCAACCGGTTGGGAGAGGTCGGCGCCGCGGCGATCTCCCGACAGAATTTGTCGATCGACGCGCCTTTCGCTTCGCGATCCCACGTCAGTCGCTCGGTGTGCAACGTGATTATGCGGTCGGCGCCGGCGGCGTGGTGAATCCGCGCCACGTTCGCCATTCCGTGTTTGATCAGCCGGCGTTCCTCCTTCCCCAGCCTGTAGTCGAAGTAAGGCTGACCCGCGCTCGTGAGGCGCACTTGACCGGGGTTGGAGTCCCGTGTGAGCACGATGAATGGCGCCGCGAATCGAACCTTCTGCATCTCACGCCGGTGATCTCGGGCGCCAGCCCACGGAACCGCGACTGACATCAATCCCGGGTGCCCGGGCGCAGCCTCGATGCGATATCCGTAGCCTTCGGAGATGTTGGTGAACTCGTCGCACACGATCGTTTGCGGCGGTCCCTTCCACGCTTCGATCGGTGATGGATAAAGACCCGTCACCGCGACAGTCGGGTGAAGGAATAAATGCTGTCCCAGATTGAGCGACTTGAGTCCCGATCGCATCAGCAGCGCCGGTGTTTCGAGCCCGCCCGCGGCCAGCACCACTCGCGGCGCGACGATCGTGAGTGCCTTCGGCTCGCCGTGCGGATCGGCGTACGTACCCTCGACTCCTGTGACTTTGCCTTTGCTTTGCTGGAGCTTCCGCGCGGTGTAGGGCGCGATGACCTGCGCTCCGGACCGAATCGCGTCCATGAGGTACGTCGTCGCCGCGCTCTGTTTCCCGCCCACTCTGCACCCGAACATGCAGTTCCCGCACTGAGCGGTATCGCAGCCGAGCGAGTTCCGCGCGATCAGGTTCCAGCTGTAGCCGAGTGATTTCGCGCCGCGGCAAATGGCGGAGTTGTTTTCATTGATCTCGCTCTCGTCGGTCGACGCTCCAATGCGCCGCCAAACGGCGTCGAGCGATTCGGTGAATGAATCGGTCGTGAAGAAGGCGCAACCCGAGAGCTCCGCCCATTCTTCGCGCACGTCGTCGGGAGTGCGGAAGCACGATTGCCAGTTGACCGTCGTGCCGCCACCGATCGAGGTGCCCGCCAGGAGAGACATGCTCAAATCCCGAGTTCCGGCAAGTCCGCCTTCGCGAAAAAGCTGCTGCATTCCTATCAGCTCGTGTTGATCGAAGTCGCCGCCGCTCAAGACTCCGCCCGCCTCGACAACTATCACGTTCTGTCCGTTTGCCGCGAGCTCCGCCGCCACGACACTTCCGGCCGCGCCGGACCCGACTATGCACACGTCGCATTCGACCTTCGCCTCGGTTCCGGCCTTCGAGACGGGAATGCGCGGGGCAGTGGCCTTCTGATTTCGCTCCGGCTCGTAACCGATCGCAGCGAGGATGGCGTCCGACTCCGGAGTTCCGTTCGCGGCGTAGGTGTGCAGCATGACGAGATTCCGCGCGCCCTGATAAGCCGATCGGAGCTGCGGCACCACGCTGCGTGCCAATCGCTGCAACACGCGCTCGCGCGCCGCCAGCGAGAGCCGCGAGAACCTGGTGGCGTTCGCCGAAACCGTGGCGATGAACAGCGGATTCTCGAGCAGCCTGAGAAAGAGCCGGAACGCCTCGCGCTTGGCTGGCTCAATCCTCTCGAGCGCCTCGGCCACCCGCCCACTGACGCCTAGGTCAGCCGCCGACATGCTGAAGAGAGCGGGATCCTCATCCTTCGTGAACGCGAGGGAGGGGACGAAGGTGTCGCAGAGAACGTCGAGCGCTTCCGCTTCGCGATGCGTGAGGTTCATCCGGTCACCTCCACTTTGCGTTCGAATCCGACCCACACAAACCTAATCGTGCCTGGCCGCACTGTCCCTCGCCCGTAGCCCCCAGGCCGGCCCGCCGACAGCCCCCGGCCGGTAGTCTTCCGTTGCAGTTGATCTCCGCCTCGGGGTTGCGGTATAAGCGCCAAACCAGAATCTTAAGGCTCGACGAGGAGGCTTTCTGGCCGGCTACGATTTCACAAACAGGGTGCGCGGCGCGTTGATCAAGGCGCGCGAGGAAGCGCATCGACGCAATCACGAGTACGTCGGAACCGAGCACCTTAT
>DATHGO010000112.1:0-2809 GCA_035317585.1 Gemmatimonadaceae bacterium
GGAAACGCGTACGGCTCGCTGTTCTCTCACTACCGGTTCAGCGGGCGCGAGGATTCGACCGCCTGGTCCGAAGCATCGATCGACCCTGAAATGCTCGGCAAGGCGTTCGAAGCGCTGATGGCGGCAGATGAGCGCAAGACAAGTGGCGCGTTTTACACGCCACAGGCTCTCGTCGAGGATCTGGTAGAACGGGCACTCGATTCAATGTTTCGCCAAAAGGAGACTGTGCACCCCACGCTCACTGGGTCCGCCGACAATCAAATGCTGCAACGGCTGCGGAGCATCCGAGTACTCGACCCTGCATGCGGCTCGGGCGCCTTTCTGGTTCACGTGCTCGAGCGCATTGCTTCCATGCGACTCGAACACGGGGAAAGCGGTCCCATTGCCGAAGTAAGACGGCGGGTGCTGATGACGTCGATTTTCGGCGTCGACCTGAACCCGATGGCCGTCTGGCTGTGCGAGCTGCGGCTCTGGCTCTCCATCGTCATCGAGAGCGCCGACGGTGATCCAATGCGCGTTGTCCCGCTGCCGAATCTCGACCGCCACATTCGCGTCGGTGATTCGCTGGCAGGCGGTGCCTTCGACAACAAGGTACGGTTTTTTGGCGGACGAAAGCTGACGACGCTTCGCAATCGCTACATGCGTGCCTGCGGGCCGAGGAAACTAACTCTGGCACGGGCGATGGATCGAGAGGAGCGCGATGCGGCGATCAATGTGCTGCGACGCGAGAGCGCCCGGCTGACTGCCAGACGGAGAGAGCTACTCCTTGGGCTTCGCGCCAGGGATCTGTTTGGAGAACGGCATCGACCTGATCGCGATTCACAGCGCCAGCTCGGTGATGTCCGCTCGAGAATCAGAGAGACGACACGGCGTGAGATGAAGCTGCGTGGCGGGGCTGCACTTCCCTTTTCGTTTGCCGCGCATTTCGCTGACGTCGGAGCAACGGGTGGCTTCGACCTCGTTGTCGGGAACCCACCCTGGGTTCGCGTTCATCAGATCGCCGAGTCGTCGAAGGAAGGGTTGAGGCTGGAATTCGAGGTCTACCGTCACGCCGCGTGGGAGGCGGGAGCAGTTCTCGCTGGCGCCGGTCGCGGGTTCGGGGCGCAGGTAGACATGGCAGCCCTCTTCGTTGAACGCTCTTTCGGGTTACTGGCTCCCGACGCAACGATGGCGCTCCTGCTTCCGTCGAAGTTGTGGCGCTCACTAGCCGGAGGCGGGGTTCGACGGCTGTTGTTGGAGCGCACTGATCTCCTTGGGCTCGATGATTTTGGGGAAGCGCACTCGTCGTTCGACGCGGCCGTGTACCCGTCGCTCCTTGTCTGTCGCAGGAAATCGCAAAACACGCATGACTTGCCAAGTGAGCTCGGTGCAACAGTCAGGCTGCGAGACCGAATCGTGAGGTGGAGGTGCACCCCGGACGCATTACCGCTGGACGAGACACCGGGAAGTCCGTGGATACTCCTGCCCGACGCGGCTCGAAAGGCGTTCGACTACCTCCGCAACGCTGGAATTCCATTCGCGCAAAGTTGCTTTGGGCGTCCGCTCCTTGGCGTGAAGACCGGATGCAACGACGCATTCGTGGTGCGGCTCGATGAGATCCGTGGCGAGGTTGCGCGCGTCTCCGCCGGCGATCGCGTCGCCGATATCGAGCGCGAGATGCTTCGCCCGCTGGTGCGAGGAGAGACACTCTCGTCGTGGACCATCAGCGGGCCGCGCGAGTGTCTGGTGTGGCCCCACTGCGAGGACAATCGGCCGCGTCGGGCTCTGCCTCCACTCGCGCGTCGCTGGTTATCGGCGTATCACGACAAGCTTCAAAGTCGCAGCGATCTTCACACACAGCAGCCGTGGTGGACTCTGTTCCGCACAGAAAGTGCGTCGTGCGATTCTCCGCGAGTGATCTGGGCTGACATTGGCCTGGCCCCGCGCGCGATCCCGGTCGAGGCCGGCAATCCCGTAGTCGCGCTCAACAGCTGTTATGTCGCCAGCTGCCCGACTCTCGAGGATGCCCACGCGCTGGCCACGTTGCTCAATGGGCCACTAGTTGCTTCGTGGCTCAATACAGTCGCCGAGCCGGCTCGCGGTGGATACCGGAGATACATGGGCTGGACGGTGTCGCTCCTCCCGATCCCGGAAGATTGGAACCGCGCCCGAGAGAAACTCACCCCTCTCGGCGAGCGCGCGATGGCCGGTGACATCCCCACACATGAGGAAATGTTGAACGCGGCGTTGAGCGCGTACGGAGTGAGGCTTGACGACATCCAGCCTCTGCTCTCGTGGATGCTCCCCTGCGACTAGAGTCGGCGCCGAAGGTTCGCTCCCGAATCGCACAGGTCGTTCTCGGGGGAGATCAAACCTGCGCGCGACTCGGCGGAATAACCTTGAGGCCGCATCAGCAGTCGGCGGTCGGCAGGGCGGAGGCAGCACTCGAGGAGTTTGGCGGCGTTCTTATTGGCGACGACGTCGGCATGGGCAAGACTTTCGTCGCGACGGCAATCGCCCGCCGCTATGCGCAAAGCTTGATCGTAGCACCAGCCGCGCTCGCCTCCATGTGGCGAGACGCGCTCGGGATGACAAGGACCCCCGCGGATTTTCTCAGCTTCGAGCGCCTCAGTCGCGCATGCTTGGATCAATCGCACGCGGGACACGATCTGATCGTTGTCGACGAGGCACATCACGTCAGAAACCGAGCGACGCGAAGGTATCAGAGACTCGCGATGCTGGCGCGCGAGGCGCGGGTTGTCCTGCTGACTGCAACGCCCATACACAATCGCCCTGCCGAGATGCTGAGCCTGCTCTCGTTATTTCTCGG
>DATHGO010000113.1:0-13388 GCA_035317585.1 Gemmatimonadaceae bacterium
CGAACCGTCTTCTTCTCACGCTCCACCTCGGCCGCCTGCTGGGCGGCGAGCTCCTCACGATAGCTGCCATCCTCGGCGCGGCGCGCTCCGCCGCGACGAATTGGCCCGCGCATCGACGCCATCGTCTTGCCGATGTTCGCCGACACCGCTTCCTGATCGACTCCGCGCTTTCCCTTCTTCCCGCGACGCCCACCACGATCTTCGCCACGGCCTGTGCCGCGATCATCGCGGCGCGCGGGTGGTGCGGTGCCTGCACCCGGGGCGGCTGATGCGACCGGGCGAGGCGGCGCGTACGGCGCTCCCGTCGCAACGGGCCGCGGGCGCGGCGCGCCCGGAACTACGGGCTGCGGACGCTGACGCTCACGGGCATCGGTGCTACGATCGCCCGCGTGCGCCGTCTGAGCCTGAGGCGGCGGCGCGACCGGCCGCGCGGGAACTGCCGGTGTCCTGGGCCGCTCGATTGGCGCAGCATCGGCCGGCACTGAAGCGGCGATTGGCGCTGGCGGAGCGGCTGGAGCGGCAGCTGAAACCGGCGATTTCACTTCGACGGCAGGCGGCGTCTCAATGGGAGCTTCCGCAACCGGCTCGGTGGCCGCACGACGACGACGTTTCGTCGCGCCTTCCGCGGGTGCGGCAGGCTCGGGCTTGGCTTCGGCCGCGGGAGCAGCGGTCGCGGCTCCGCGCCGCCGACGAGTAGTGGCCGGCGGAGCAGCAACACGTGCGCGCTTCTCGCGCTCCCAACGGGCGCGGATGCGAGCAACCTGATCGTCGCTCAGCGGACTCAAATGGCTGCGCACAGGTACGTCCATTTGACGAAGGAGATTGATCACCTCGTCGGTTGGAACCCCGAACTCGCCAGCCAAATCATGTACTCGAAGCTTACTCAACCCTACTCCTCCCCTTCCGTACGCCCACCCAGCATCGGCGTCGGACTTAGTGCCCGAATCCCCTTTGCCAGACCTCTATCGACAATCCCCACGACCGCAGTGGTTTCGCGGCCCACTGCCGAACCCAACTCGGCGGCAGGTGGTCCAACAACGACCACAATTCCGCGCGCCTGAAGCAGCGGCAGCACTTTTTCCAAACTGTTGCTCGACGCGTCGGGCGCGGCAATAGCCAGAAACAACTTGCCGCGCTTCGCCGCATCCCGCACCCGCTGCACACCAACGATCGCTCCGCGTCCACGAATCCCGAGGCCAATGAGGCCGAGGAGCTTTCGCTGCTGGACGGAGTCCACTTCGTCTACTCCGTCTCCTTCCCTTCTGTTTCGGCCGTCACTTCGGGAGCAGCGGCGCTTCCACCTTCGGATGCCATTTCGCTACTCGCCTCGACGTCGGCCTCCGTCGTGGCAACCGCTTCATCGCCCGTCTCGGGCGCCTCGTCGGTCGTCAGCTCGTTGATGATCGCCATCAGACGGTCCGCCTCTTCCGGCGCGATTCCCGGCAGACGCAGAAAGTCTTCGCGCTCGAGATCGATGATGTCGTCGAGCGTCTTGTACCCGGCCTCTTCGAGAACCGCGACCGTTGCCGGCTGCATCCCCTCGATGTCGACGAGGCGCGGATTCACGCCCGACACGGGCTCATCGGTCGGAAGCGGAGCGAAGATCGGTTGATCGGTGCCGCGCTCCATCCACTCACGACTCGAGTAGAGCTCGATTTTCCACTCGGTGAGCTCCGACGCGAGTCGAACATTCTGACCGTTGCGCCCGATGGCGAGAGACAGCTGATCTTCGTCCACGATAGCCTGGATCGTCTTCGTCGCCGGATCGCTGAATACGCGAGCGACGCGCGCCGGCGCTAGCGCAAGCTTGGCGAAGCGCTCGGGATCGGCCGACCACGGGACGATATCGATTCGCTCGCCCCCCAACTCGTTGACGACAGCCTGAACGCGCGAGCCCTTGAGACCAACGCAAGCACCGACCGGATCGACCGAATCGTCGCGGGAGAACACCGCGATCTTGGTCCGGCTTCCGACTTCACGCGCGCTGGCGCGGATCTCCACCAGATTCTGCTGGATCTCCGGAACCTCGAGCTTGAACAGCGCCTTCACGAACAACGCGTCCGCTCTGCTGAGAACTAGACGCGGACCCTTCGGTGTCTCCTCGACACGCTTCAGGACAGCGCGAATCGGATCTCCCTGATGGAAATGTTCGCGATGGTTCTGCTCGCGATAGGGAATGATCGCCTCCGCCTCGCGGAACTTGTTGAGCATGATGACGAGCTTGCCACGCTCGATCTGCTGGACCTCTCCGGAAAGAAGGTCTCCGACTCTGCTGGAGAACTCGTCGCGAATCTTCGATCTCTCCCCTTCCCTGACTCGCTGGATGATGCGCTGCTTCGCAGCCTGCACCGCAGTGCGCCCGAACTCGGCGAAATCAACAGGAATCTCCATCTGGTCGCCGACCTGGAACTCGGAGTCCTCGAAGCGGGCCTCCTCGAGAGAGATCTGGCTGGCCGCGTCAGTCACTTCATCGACAACTGTCTTGAGCAGAACGATCTTGATCGCGCCCTTGTTCTCGTCGATCGAGACTTCAGCCTGGACCGTAGGTCCGTGCTTCTTGGCGAGAGCGGCGTTGATGCCGTCCTCGAGAAGCCCGTGCAATTCGGCACGATCGATCTGTTTCGAGTTGGTCAACTCGCGGATCGCCGTCAGAATTTCTACTGAAGCCGCCATGTCCTCTGCCTCTACCTTTTCCAGTGAAACGCGAGCCGGGCTTTCTCCACCGCGGCGAGCGGAAAGCGCCGCTCATCGCCGCGCTCATTATGCACTATCACAACTTCCAGTCCGGCATCCCCTTCGACACCGGCGATCTCTACTTCGTCCGTTCGCCGACCCGCGGGATCGCCGACCACGTTGGTCGTGACTACCGCGCTCTTGCCGACGAACTTCCTCCAATCCTTCGCGTTCCGAAGCGTCCTTTCGAGCCCCGGAGACGAGACTTCCAGCACGTATCTTTTGCCGCCAAAATCCTCTGCGTCCAGCTTTGCCTCGATCGCGCGCGAAGCAGCCGCGCAATCGTCGACCGTCACTTCCTGTTCGTCTATGCGCTCGACGCGAACGTCGAGAACAGGCCGGCCTTTACTGCCCCCGATCTTGAACTCGAAAAGCTCTAGCCCAAGTGGCTTAATTTCCGATGCCACAAGAGATTCCAGCGTTTCGTTCATCCAGGTTCGAGGTTTCTTTCAGGGACAAAAAAATGTGGGGGGATCCCCACATCAGTGTTGGCCGCCGAGTTGAACGCCCTATACAATGTAGAAAGGTGGCTGAGGCGAGTCAAGGTGAGCGACCTCCCTTCACGCCTGAGCTGCGATCACCCCTATCTGCCGGCCTTTGTCGCCCGCGCGGTGCGAGAAGAAGCGATCGTTATCGTGGCGAGTACACGATGCGCTGACGGTGATCTTCTGTACGCCCGTCTCGGTGGCGTGCTCGGCGATAAGGGACCTCAGGTCCACGTGCCCCGGCCGGGTTGCGGGCTGTCCGGTGAGCTGCTCCCTGACCTCGACGCTCACCTCGTAACAGCGTCCGCAAATCGCCGGGCCGAGGTGGATCGCCAGCTCGTCTGGCGGCAGCCCATATCTGGCGAGCGCGGCGATGGCTTCGGTAGTGATGTGAGCGGCGGTTCCCCTCCAACCGGAATGCAGCAGCGCAACGATACCCGAGGGATGGGCGATGAACACGGGAACGCAATCTGCCACGCCGACGGCGAGCCCGATTCCTTTCTCGGACGCTATGTGTCCGTCCGCTTCTTCGCCACGGAGCCATCCCTCCCACCCGCCGGTGTGCACGAGGATGCGAGTGCCGTGAACCTGCCGGATCGATGCCAACCGTCGAGCAGTGTCAGAAAGCTCGCGTTGCACGGCGGTCCACCGACCCATGACTTCGTTGACAGGATCGGTGCCGGAGAGACCAAAGGATCCCGCGTCACGGGTCGTCGTGAAGGCGCGAATCCCCCAGCCCTCGAAATCGGGGATTGCCTCCTTCGGAACCTCACTCACGCTACTGACGGCGATCGTCGACGCGGGTGATTGCGGCCCCGAGCGCATTGAGGCGCTCATCGATGCGCTCGTACCCGCGCTCGATCTGGCCGACGTTGTTTATGAAGCTCGTTCCCTCGGCGCACAACGCCGCGAGCAGCAGGGCCATTCCGGCCCGAATGTCAGGCGACTCGAGGAACGCGCCGCGCAGCCGCGACGGGCCGTGGATCAGCGCGCGGTGTGGATCGCAGAGCACGATTCGCGCGCCCATGGTGGAGAGCTTGTCGACGAAGAACATGCGCGACTCGAACATCTTCTCGTGCATGAGAATTAGTCCTTCGCACTGGGTCGCGGTCACGATCGCGATGGACATCGTATCTGCCGGGAACGCGGGCCACGGCTGGTCTTCCAGTTTCGGAACGTGGCCGCCCATGTCGGCCTGGATTTGCCTCGATTGCTTCGCGGGTACGATCAGATCCGGGCCGTCAACTTTGCATTCGATCCCGAGGCGGGAGAAGCCCATCAGCGTGGAGCGAAGGTGCTCGACGCCGGCGTTCTCGATTCTCAGCTCCGACTTCGTGACCGCGGCGAGCCCGATGAAGGAGCCGACCTCGATGTGGTCGGGACCGATGGTGTGCGTGACCGATGTGGTGCCGAGCGCACGGCCGCCCTGAATAGTCATGGTGTTCGTGCCGACGCCCTCGATCTCGGCTCCCAGAGCGATGAGAAAGCGCGCCAGATCCTGAACGTGGGGCTCGCTGGCGGCGTTGCGCAGAACGGTCGTGCCTGTCGCGGCCGACGCCGCCACCAGGGCGTTCTCGGTCGCGGTGACACTCGGCTCGTCGAGAAACACGTCGGCACCGCGGAAGCCGCTGACGCGCATCTCGATCATCTTGCCGTGGGTGAACTGGGCGCCAAGCTGCTCGAGCGCGAGGAAATGCGTATCGAGTCTCCGGCGCCCGATCACGTCGCCACCAGGTGGCGGCAATGTCACCTGTCCGCAGCGCGCGAGAAGGGGCGCCGCGAGAAGGATCGACGCCCGGATCTTGGCGCACAGGGTCGGATTGAGATCCGCCGGACGCAGATCCTTGGCGTGGACATCGAGCGCGTTCCGGCCGACCCATTCCATTTCGGCGCCGACAGAGCGAATCAGCTCGACGAGCGTCTCGATGTCACGGATGCGCGGGACGTTCTCGAGGTGAACCTTGTTTTGAGAAATGAGCGCCGCCGCCACGATCGGGAGGGCCGCGTTCTTGTTTCCGGAAGGTCGTATGGAGCCGCTGAGGGGCCTGCCTCCCTCGACGACGAATTGCACTGCTGGCATGTTGATTAAGGTCGGTGGTGAAGATCTGTTGCGAAAATATATCGTACTGAGCACTCTTTGTACCGTGACTTAAACCCCCTCGATAAATGGCCTCTCCCTTGCACACTTCACGCATATGATGGGATGGATCGGTAGCGGCACTGAGCTCCTGTTGCAGGCTGCCCGCGCTCTTCCGGACACGATCTACACGAAACAGGTCGTGGCCGAGCCGGGTTTGTGGAGTAAAGTCACGGGCGTGGCAAGCGGTGTCATGACCATCACCGTTATCATCCTTACCGTGGCGCTCGTGCCTGCGGCGTGGAATTTCAGAAAGAGCTACAAGAAAGTCAGCGACATGCTGGACAAGATCTACGGGGACATCAACCCGTTGATGCGGCACGCCAGCGCGATCGCGGATAACGCCGATTACATCTCGACCGCCATCCGCGTAGACATACAGCAGGTGAGTCAGACGGTGGCCGCCGTAAATCAGCGCTTGCAGCAGGCAGCGAGTGCGGCGGAAGCCAGGATCAATCAGCTGAATGCGCTGCTGGAGGTCGTGCAGGAGGAGGCGGAGTCGGCGTTCGTGAGGACTGCGTCGACGATCCGCGGCGTGCAAACGGGAATCAATCAGGCATTTGACGAGGAGGACTGGAACGATGGGGACTACGACGAAGACAGAGCCGACAGCGGGGAGAAACCGCGCCCGCGCGTCCGACCCAGAAATGGAGCTGGACGAGGAGCGTGAGCAGCAATACGACCTTCTGACCGCGGCAATCATCGGAGCGGCGGTCGGCGCCGGAATCACGCTGCTCCTTCGGCGAGGGCCATCGGGCCGGCGTCCGGTCGGACCACTGGTCCGCTACGCGGGGCGGGGCGCAGCGCTCGCGGGATTGGCCGGAGTTGAAGGCGCGAAGTGGGCCGGGAGCCGTGGACTCGAAGGCGCGAGATGGGCCGGCGATCGCGCGGTGGAAGGCGCGCGGTGGGCTGGTCCATATGCCAAGCGCGGATTCAGAACAGCCGTGGACCGTGGCGAGGAGCTCGTCGACCGGATTCCTGTCGACGACGTGGTTGAACAGGTGCGCGATTACGTAGATACCGCGCGCGGCGCGATCAACGACGTCGTGAAGGACGAGCTGAACGATCTCCGCAAAGCAGTCCGGCGGCAGCGCAAGCGCATCGGGATCTAGGCCGCATGGAATGAGATCGTCCGGCCGCATCGCACTGGCGGTGCTGCTGGCGCTGGTGCTCACGCCGGCGATCGCGCATGCCTGGACTCCGGGGACGCACATCTTCCTGGGAGAGGCAGTCATGCGCTCGCTCGCGCTTCTACCCTCCGGCATCGCCGAGCTGCTATCCGCGTACCCGTATGATTTTCTCTACGGCTCCATCGCGGCTGACACGAGCATCGCGAAGAAATACGCCGCCGCGGGCCGGCATTGCCACTCGTGGAACGTCGGGTTCGAGATCCATGACAAAGCGGAGTCAGAGGCACTTCGAGCGTTCGCACTCGGTTACCTGGCGCATCTCGCGGCGGACTCAGTCGCGCACAATTACTTTGTGCCGCACCAACTCACCATCACGTCCTCCACGGCGGCGCTCGGCCACAGCTACTGGGAGAGCCGCTTCGACATGCACATCGGCGAGCGATTCAGCCGGACTGCGAAGCAGCTGATCCTTCGCGACCACTCGCATTCCGACGAGCATCTCGACCGAATTCTGAGCCCGACGATATTCAGCACGCCGACCAACAGAAGAATCTTTCGCGGAATGGTTTACGTCGCCGACTCGGAATCGTGGCAGCGAATCTTCCATCTGGTCGAGGAAAAGAGCCGCTGGGATCTGGCCGAGCAGGAAGTAGGCATTTACATGGTGCGCGCGTTCGACTTCGTAGTCGATCTACTGACACGACTCGATCGCGCCGAGGCTTTCCACCTGGATCCGGCCGGTACGGTTCCGCTGCGCGAGGCGAAGAAGGTTCGCCGCGCGGCATTGCGGCGAGGCGGTGAGGAGCACGTCCTGGAGCAGGCGCAGCAGCACTTCGGGCTACCGCGTTCGGTGTTGCGCTACGCGGCGGGTCTGCCTGAACCCCTTTACCCGCCTCGCGTCGACAACAACTGATTCACGCGCTTCGGATCGGCGCGGCCTTTCGACTTTTTCATCACGAAGCCAACCAGCACTCCCTGGAGCTTTTTCTCACCCGCGAGGTAACGCGTGGCCTCTTCGGGGTGCTCGCTCAGAACTTCGTCGACCCACGTCGCGATCGCGCCTTCATCGCCGACCTGCAGCAGTCCTTCGTCGGCCGCCACCTGAGCGGCCTGCTTGCCGGTTTCCACCATCTGCCCGAAGACGCGCTTTCCGGCGGTATGACTGATCGTCCCGTCGCGCACGAGATTGAGGAGTTCCGCGAGATCAGCCGGGCGAACCCGGAAGTGTGCGATGTCTCCGCCCGAGGGGCGAAGCGCAGCCAGCACCTCACCCATCACCCAGTTGTAGGCCGACTTTCCATCTCCCGACGCGCGGGCGACGGCTTCGAAGTAGTCGGAAAGAGCCGGCGTCGCGGTTAGCTGCTCTACCTCGACGTGCGAAATCCCGAACTCCTGCGCCAGACGTTGCTTTCGCGCCTCTGGGAGCTCCGGAAGATTCTTCCGCGCATCGGATATCCACTTCTCATCCACCATCAGCGGGCGTAGATCGGGTTCCGGGAAGTAGCGGTAATCGTGGCTTCCTTCCTTCGTTCTGCTCGGGCGAACCGTTTCGCGCGCGCCATCCCACAGCAGCGTCTGCTGCTCCACCTTGCCGCCGGAATCAAGCAGGGCACATTGCCGTTCGAATTCAGCCTCGAGCGCCCGTTCAACCGCGGAGAACGAGTTCATGTTCTTGACCTCGGTCTTCGTCCCGAGCGTCGCTTGCCCCGGCGGACGAACGCTTATGTTCGCATCGACGCGAAGACTTCCCTCCTCCATGCTCACATCGCTGACGTCCAGATACTGGAGGATCTGCTTCAAGGTCCGGAGATAAGCGCCGGCACCAGCCGAGGTCCGGATGTCAGGCTCGCTCACGATCTCAATCAGCGGAACGCCGGCCCGATTGAGGTCGATGGCGGTCGCGCCGGGGTAGCGGTCGTGAATCGACTTGCCAGCGTCCTCTTCCATGTGCAAGCGCGTTATTCCGATCTGGACATCGCCCCCTTTCTCGTTCTTGCCGATGACGACAGATCCTCCGGTGGCGAGAGGCTGATCGAACTGAGAGATCTGATAACCCTTGGGCAAGTCGGGATAGAAATAATTCTTGCGCGCGAATACGGAAACCGGATTGACTCTGCATCCGAGTCCGAGCGCAGCTCTCGTTGCCAGCTCGACGGCGCGCTCGTTCAGAACCGGCAGGGCACCCGGCAACGCCAGGCACACAGGACACGTGTTGACGTTAGGGGGCGCGCCGAAATCGGTCGAGCAGCCGCAGAACGCCTTTGTGCGCGTCTTGAGCTGGACGTGCACCTCGAGCCCGACGACCATCTCGTATCGTTCGCGGCTCATTGGTGGGCCTCGGCCCCAAGCGCCGCTTCCAGCGCGTAGGCCACGCGGAACATTGTGAATTCGTCGAAGTGCGCGGTGATGATCTGGCCGCCCACCGGGAGTCGCCGCACCCTACCGATGGGAACGGACATCGCCGGCACGCCCGCGAGATTGGCGGTCACTGTGAAGATGTCGTTCAGGTACATCTCGTAAGGATCGCTGATCGCGCCCACCTGAAACGCGGGCGTCGGTGTGGTCGGTGTGAAGATCGCATGCACACCGCTCGCAAACACCGAGCGGAAGTCATCGGTGATGAGGGTTCGTACCGCCTGCGCCTTCTTGTAGTAGGCGTCGTAGTAGCCGGCGGAGAGAACGTAGGTTCCGAGAAGCACACGGCGCGTAACTTCGGGACCGAATCCCTGCGACCTCGTTGCTTCGTACATCGCCTTCAGGCCTTTTCCCGGATCGACGCGTAATCCATACCGCACGCCGTCGAATCGCGCGAGGTTGGACGATGCCTCCGCCGGCGCGAGGATGTAGTAGACTGGAATCGCGAGCGGTGAGCGCGGCAGCGAGATGTTCCGAATGGTGGCGCCCAGCGAGCGGAACCTGTCGAAGGCGCGCTCGCACAAATCTTTTGTGCTCGCGTCCAGTGAATCCGGGAAATACTCCTTCGGCTTTCCGATGATTACTCCCCGCAGCGTCGTTGCGCCGGGAGAAGGAGCCAGCGGCACCGGGCTGCGTCCGAGGCGAATCGCTTCGGTGTCGGGACTACGAGTCTCAGGCGCGGGACCACCCAGCGCGGACAACCGATAGATCGGAACCTTCGCGTCGGAGCTGGTCGAATCCAACTTGTCGAACCCGGCGATCGTCTCGAGGCCAAGTGCCGCATCTTCAACCGTCCGGCCCAGCACGCCGATCTGGTCCAGCGACGACGCGAAAGCCACGAGGCCGTAACGACTCACCCTGCCGTAGGTCGGCTTCACGCCGACCACCCCGCAAAAGGCGGCTGGCTGCCGGACGGATCCGCCAGTCTCTGAACCCAAAGCAATCGGCGTAATGCCGGCGGCGACGGCGGCCGCGGACCCACCCGACGACCCGCCCGGAACGCAGCGCACATCGTGCGGATTTCGTGTCGGGCCGTAAGCACTGTTCTCCGTCGACGATCCCATCGCGAATTCGTCCATGTTCGTCTTGGCGACGATAAGCGCCCCATTCGCGCGGAGCCTAGTGATCGCGGTCGCTTCGAACGGGCTCACGTATCCAGCGAGGATTCTCGAAGCGCACGTGGTGGGCAGGCCGAGCGATGCGATGTTGTCCTTGATGGCGACGGGAACTCCGGCCAGTACGCCGACGTCCGGCGAGCTCTCGAGGCGCTTTTTCATCTCGTCGGCTTCCTCCATGCTCGCGCTTTCGTCGGAGTGGAGAAAGATGTTGAGCCCGTCTGGTCCGGCACCGATTTCGCGAGCGCGCTGGAACGACGCCCGAATCATGTCGGACGGCGATGCATCTCCTGCGCGAACGCTCGATGCGATCGCTGACGCGCCGAGATTCTTGAAGTTCTCGACGATCAAGCGCCGCTCTCGGCGGGATCCTCGTGCGTCGCCAGCCGCGGAACGATGAAGAAGCCGTCGCGCATGGCGGGCGCGAACGACTCGAGCGTCCTCTCCATCACCGGCCGCTCGCCAACGTCCGGTCGCAACGGTGTGCCTTCGGCCCCGACCCCAGCGGTCGTTGGAACGCCCGCAGTATCGATCTGCGAGAGAACTTCCATGTGAGCGAGGATCGCGCTCAGCTCCTTCGTCAGCTCGTCGGCGCGGGCGTTGTCCACGCCAAGGCGAGCCAGTTCGGCGATGTGCAGCACGTCCTGACGTGTGACGGCCATTATTCCTGTCCGCGCTCGAGGGTTGTGTAGGCGAGCTTGATCGTCTTCCGTCCGATTGTCTCGTCGTCAAAGTCGATGACGGCTTTCACTTCGCGACCAACGCCCGATAGCTCGGCGATCGATCCATCCCCGAAAAGCTTGTGTTTTACGCGCTCGCCCTTCACGTACCGAGGCTCGTCCTGCGACACTTCGGCTTCGGCGATGGGCGTCGCGCGGCGCCAGGAAGGGACCTCGTGCGTGCGGCGCGATGCGTAGGCACCGCTGAATCCAACCTCGCGTCCGGCCGCGCCCCGTCCCATGGTGCTCACGCGGAGCGTCTTCCTTTCCTCCAGATTCGCAGCGGCGATCTCACGGAGGAATCGCGATTTTATCGAGGGCAGAAGCTCGCCGTTCCGCCTGCGCATCTCCGTGTGGGAGAGGTAAAGCTTTTCTTCCGCGCGCGTAATTCCAACGTAGAACAGCCGTCGCTCCTCCTCGAGCTTGGGAGGATCATCGAAGGATTGCGACAGCGGAAACAGGCCGTCCTCCAGTCCCGTAAGAAATACGACCGGGTATTCGAGTCCCTTGGCGTTGTGGAGCGTCATCAGCGTGACTGCGTCGGCCGAAGGGTCGAGAGCGTCGGCGCCAGCGACGAGCATCGCGCGCTGCAGGAAATGATCGAGCGGGGTCAACCCGACTTCGCCACCATCGTCAATGACCGTCTCCGCAGCGCCATTGACGAGCGCGCTCAGATTTTCGATCCGGTCCCGCGCCGACTCAGGCCCTTCGGCCTGGAGATACTCGACATATCGGATCTCGCCGATGAGCTCCTGAATCAGAACGTCGACGCTCGTGTCCTTCGCCCGCTCGCGGAGTCCGTTGATCAGGCGGGTGAAATCCGCCAGCGCTTTTCGGGCCGCCGGTCGCAGCGACTCCTGAAGATCTTCGCGAGCCGCGACTTCCGAGAGCGGCACGCGTGCTTCACGCGCGCGTGCGGAAAGCGTGTCCACGCTGCTCTCCCCGATGCCGCGCTTGGGCACGGTGATCGCCCGTCGAAACGCTTCCTCGTCGGAAGGATTCGCGATCAGCTTCAGATATGCCATCAGGTCGCGAATCTCGCGTCGATCGTAAAAGCGGACGGATCCGACCAGACGGTACGGAATTGCCTCGCGCCGCAACGCGTCTTCCAGCGCGCGGCTTTGTGCGTTCGTCCGATAAAGGACAGCGAACTCGTTGAGACCACGATTGTCCCGATTCCGGCGGGCCTTGATCTCTTCGAGGATGAAGTCCGCTTCGTCCCGCTCGTCGAGCGCGGCGACGAGCGTCACCGGCTCACCGGCGTCACGGGTCGCACGAAGGGTCTTCCCCTTTCTGCCGATGTTCTGCGTGATCGCGGCGTTCGCGACGTGGAGGATGTCCGGCGTCGACCGGTAGTTGTCTTCGAGACGCACCAGCCTCGCGGTGGCGAATTCCTTCTCGAAATCGAGAATGTTTCGAATGTCCGCGCCGCGCCAGCCGTAGATCGACTGATCGTCGTCGCCGACGACGACGACGTTCCCGTGCCCGCTGCCGAGCAGCTTTATGAACTGAAACTGGGCGCGGTTGGTATCCTGGTACTCGTCGACGAGAATAAACTGGAACCGGTCACGATAACTGGCGAGCGTCTTCTCGTCCTTGCGAAATATCTCTACCGGGAGCACGAGGAGGTCATCGAAGCTCACCGCATTGGCCGCCCGCAGCGTCGGCTCCATCTGTCTGTACACCTTCGCGGCAGTCCGAGAAACCGGATCCATCGCGAGCTTGTCGTATTCGGCGGGAGAAACGAGAGCGTTCTTCGCATCAGAGATGAGTGAGGCGATGACCTTCGGGCTCCACTGCTTTTGCGGCACTCCTTCGCGCTCCATGATTCGCTTGACGACCCCGAGAGTGTCGTCTTCGTCGTAGATCGTGAAGCTCGACGTCCGCCCCACGTGGTGCGCCGCTTTGCGGAGGATGCGAGCGCCAATGGCGTGAAACGTTCCGCTCCACATTCCCTTTGGCTCTTCTCCGAGGAGGCGCGAGATTCGTTCGCGCATCTCCCCGGCGGCCTTGTTGGTGAACGTGAGAGCGAGAATCCGCGACGGATCTACCCCGTGATGCTCGATCAGCCGCGCGATGCGGGCGGTGAGCACGCGCGTTTTTCCGGAGCCGGCTCCGGCAAGCACGAGCATCGGCCCCTCGAAGTGGAGGACTGCTTCGCGCTGGGCCGGATTGAGGCCGGCGAGCGGCTCCGCTCGGTCGACGGTCACGGAATTGGTTGATTCAGACATCATCTGAAGATAATGCGGTCAGCCGAGTACCATGTCGAACGTCGCGCCCCGCTCGGTGGGAACGAGCACCAGCTCTCCGCCGTGACTGTCGCGCACGATACGGCGAGCGAGCGAAAGGCCGATCCCCCACCCCTTCTCCTTGGTCGAGAATCCCGCATCGAAGATCTGGTGACGGATCTCTCGCGGAACGCCGGGTCCGTTGTCCGACACGCGGACTCGCACTCGACCTTCCGGCAGCGCCTCCGCCGAGATCTCGACCTTGCCATCCCTTCCCGCCAGCGCATCGATCGCATTCTTCGCTAGAGATTCGAGCGCCCACTCGAGCAACACCGCATCACCCTGGACGACGAGGTCGCCCTGGTGCGAGGACGAGACAGTAACCCGCTGGGCGAGGGTAGGAACGCGCGCCCTGAAATAGGCGGC
>DATHGO010000114.1:0-5892 GCA_035317585.1 Gemmatimonadaceae bacterium
AGACCGGATTCGGTTGGAAGGAGGTTATGGACCTCGGCGACATCACCGCCGCGCGCGCGCAGGAGATGTATCTCGCGTTGTGGGTTCGGCTCTTCACGAAGCTCAAGACTCCGAACGTAAATATCCACGTCGCGTTCTGACCACCGCGACTCCGTTCACTAACCGAGCTGCGCGAAATGGAGACCCCGACTCCAGCGACTGCCGTACCGACCCGCAAGCACGCGCTCGCGTTCATCGCGGTCACGTTGCTGCTCGACACGATCGGCTTCGGACTCATCATGCCGGTGTACCCGAAGCTGCTCGTAGAGATCACCGGCGAAAGTCTCAGTCACGCGGCGATCTACGGCGGCTGGCTCGGATTCGTGTTCGCGGCGATGCAGTTCGTGTTCGCTCCAATTCTTGGAAATCTCTCGGATCGATACGGGAGGCGCCGGGTGATACTGTTCGCTGTCGGCGCGCTCGGGGTTGATTACATCATCATGGGATTCGCGCCGACGCTCGCATGGCTCTTCGTCGGCCGCGCGATTGCGGGTGCCGCGGGCGCTTCGTTCACGCCCGCTTATGCGTACGTCGCCGACATCAGTCCGCCGGAGAGGCGCGCTCAGAACTTCGGGGTTGTGAGCGCCGCTTTTGGAATAGGCTTCATCATCGGACCGGCCATTGGGGGATTGCTCGGCACCCTGGGACCGCGCGCTCCGTTTTTCGCGGCAGCGGCGTTGAGCCTGATCAACTTTTGTTACGGCTTCTTCGTGCTGCCGGAGTCCTTGCCTCCCGAAAGACGCCGCGCATTCGAGTGGCGCCGCGCCAACCCACTCGGCACGCTGGGCCAGATGAAGAAGCATCCCGTCGTGCTCGGACTTTTGTTCGCGCTCTTCCTGTGGGGGCTGGGTAATCAAGTGATGCCCAGTACCTGGGCGTTCTACACGAAGCTCAGATTCGGCTGGTCGGAAGCGATGATCGGAGCCTCTTTCGCGGCCGTCGGCGTTGTGATGGCGTCGAGCCAGGCGATAGTAATGCGTTTGATCGTGCCGCGACTCGGTGAACGCCGCGCAGGACTCATTGGCATCGCCTCTGGCATGGTTGGCTACGCCGGGTTTGGGCTTGCGACGGCGAGCTGGATGATGTTCGCCTGGCTCGCGAGCTGGTTCTTCGCGGCGATCGTGATGCCCACGACAAATTCCCTGATGTCACACCGGATCAACCCGGACGCACAGGGAGAGTTGCAAGGCGCGGTCGCGAGCCTTTTCGCGCTGAGTGCGATCATCGGACCGCCGCTCATGACACACCTCTTTTCACGCTTCAGCGCGCCGGAATCGAACCCGTACGTTCCGGGCGCGGCTTTTTTCGCGGCGACGGTTCTCGCTCTGGGTTGTCTGATCGTGTTCTGGATCTCGACCCGCGAGCCTGCAGCCGAGCCCCGCGCCGCGGAGACTCAATCGGGACTCAGTGCGGCTTGACACCCCACCACTAATTCAGCGGCAATTGGACTACAACTAAGCGATTAGCTCTCGCAATGGTAACTCAGCGCGCCTCGAGTTTCAGGTTTCACAATCTTCTTATCCAGATATTCCTGTACCGCACAGGGTTTCCGTGATCCTGCAGGTGCAGCGGCTGCTCAGGCGGGTGCGCTATGTAGAGTGCCGGACGATCATGGTAGGTGAGTCCGTAGACCTCGACGTTGTTCTGGATCAGAACGCCGTTGTGGAGCACCGTGACTCTCGCGCGGTCGGTGACCTTTCCCTGATCGTCGAATTTTGGCGCGTGGAAGATGATGTCGTAC
Source organism: Gemmatimonadaceae bacterium (assembly GCA_035317585.1). Classification (GTDB taxonomy): domain Bacteria; phylum Gemmatimonadota; class Gemmatimonadetes; order Gemmatimonadales; family Gemmatimonadaceae; genus UBA4720. The sequence continues at coordinate 1,781 of DATHGO010000114.1, forward strand.
GTCTGCCATTCGCCTGGCTTGCGCGACGCATTCACGAGCGGGGCGTACTGTTTGTAAACAGCGCCAGCCTGCCCGTGGAAGTAGGTCTTATTGTCGTATGAATCGAGAACCTGGACCTCGTATCTATCCATCAGAAAGACGCCGCTGTTGCCGCGCTCCTGGCCCTCTCCCTTGACGACCGCTGGAGTCGCCCATTCTATGTGAAGCTGCACATCGCCGAACTTGTCGGCAGTGGTGATATCACCGGTGCCCGGCGCAACTTCGACATAACCGTCTCTCACGATCCACGGGGCAGCGCCACCATCCTTGCCTCGCCAATGCGAAAGATTCTTTCCGTCGAAGAGAACAATCGCATCCGATGGGGGATCCGCACTGGTCCTGCCCGGCGTGACGATAGCGGGCTCCGTCTTTGGAGCCGGGAAGGGCCCCGGCTCCTGCGCCTGCGCTCCCGCGGCGGTGAATAGGACGAGTGCCAGCTCTGTGATGATGGCTCGTCTTACCATGGCAGCTGGGGTGATCGGTAGAAGTTGACGCCGAGGTAGTTCCACCGCCGCTGGTGGGTGACGATACGCGTGCGGAAGCTCTCCCAATCGCGGGATGCCTGCGGAGTCCACGCCAGTTCGGCTACGGCCGGCAGTCGTGGCATTAGCAGGTACTCCACAGCGGTGATGTTGCGAACAGTCTCGCTCCAGATAGGCGCTTCGACGCCGATGATGTCGCGCTCGCCCACTCCCTGCATGTAAGTCGCCGGATCCCAGTCGTACGCGTCTCGCACTTCGACGTACGCAGCCCAGTGCTGCCCGAGCTCGGTCGCCGGTGTGTACTTCATGTCGAGGTACACTTTTTTCGCGGGGGAAAGAATCAACTTCGAGCCATAGCCCACCGCCGCGGTAGCCGAGTCGCTCTTCCATTGATGCGCGATCGTAGTCGGGTTGAGATGCGCCTTCGTGATCTCTTCCCAGCCGATCATCTTCTTTCCGTATTTGTTGACGATCGTTTGAACGCGCTCGACGAACTTCACGTATTGGTCGTGCGTAAGCGTCCGCACCTCGTCGCCACCGATGTGGAAGTAGGGCCCCGGAGTCATTGCGCTGATCTCGCGGACCACGTCGTCGACGAAGGCGTAGGTCTCCTCCTTGTCCACGCACAGCGCACTCCAGCCGACTTCGGTTCCCGAATAGGGAGCTGGTGGCCGCTCACTGCACGCCAGCTCCGGATAGCCGATGAGCGCGGCGTTGATGTGGCTCGGCATGTCAATCTCCGGCACGATCAGGATGTAACGTGCCTGTGCGTAGCGTAGTATCTCCCGATAGTCCTGCTTGGTAAAGAACCCGCCCGGTCCGCCTCCGACCTGCGTCAGCGATCCCATCGTGGTCAGCTTCGGACGCGAATCGATCTGTATCCGCCACCCCTGATCGTCGGACAGGTGCAAGTGCAACACGTTCAGCTTGTACAATGCGAGGACGTCGAGGTACTGCTCGACTTCTCTCACTGTGAAGAAGTGACGGCTGACGTCGAGCATCGCGCCGCGATAAGCGAAGCGCGGCTGATCGGTGATGCTGATCGCGGGAATGTTCCAGTCGTAACGCTCCACCCCCGTCTCCGATTCGATATCGGCAGGCAAGAGCTGCCTGATGGTCTGGATGCCGCGGAACAAACCTGCCGGCCGGTTGGCGAGGAGGCGGACCGAATCACGCGCTACCGTGAGCTCGTATCCTTCCTCGCCGAGTGCCGCTCGATCCGGCGCGAGGCGCAAAATGATCGAGCCTGCGGATGGTGTGCCGATCGGCGAAACGGCGACCGGGAACCCCGTGGGCCGCCGTATCTGCGCCGCCAGAACTTCTCCGATCGAGGCGATCTCTGGACTGCTGCCATCGACGTAAATGCCGGTTGTTCTCGCGATCTCAAACGGTGGTCCCGCCGCGAGGACCATGGATGCGGGCGCGGGAACAAGTTGCGGCGTTACTCTGACGGGTTGAGGCGCCGACGCCGGCGCGGGCGCCTGACACGCGGCGCCTAGAATCGTGCCTGCAACGGCAATGACGCGTCTCGAACTCCGTAGAGCCTCTCGTCTCCGCATCGCTGGGCCTCCATTGGTTTGCCAGCCGGTTACGCAGCGCCACCTCCGGGGATTGCCTGGCGACTGCGGCGCTACAAACTTGGGGCGATCACCCCACTCGCGGCAATGAATCGTGACTGGGGAATCCAGCTGCCGAGAACCGCACGGATTCGAGAACCGATAGTCGAAGTACCGCGAACGCCTCGTGCGAGAGGACACCCAGAAGGAGGTCGCCTTCGCGGTACAGTATCGGATCCTCGAACCAGCCGCGGCCTTCCGGGTCGTACGATAGAAGTCCGTTGGGCAGCGCTTCCCGCAAGGCTCCAAACGTGACTGGATTCAGTTCCCACAGTCGCGTGCTCCTGGTGAGATCATCCGCGGTGGGGCCACTCATGCGCTCGCGTGTTCCCTCGCCTCGGGAAAAAGGATTTGCGACTTTTTCAAACGGCTGCCAGATCGTCGCTTCCGCGCGAGCGTCGGATCCTACGCAGTCCACCGTGAATTCGTCCGCGCCGATCTCGCGACACCACTCGACCAGGCGCCATGACTCCTCAGCAGTGAAATCGGCTGGAGCCAGATACCGCTTTACCGAGCTCAAATTGCTTGAGTGCGGGTGCGCGCCAGCTTTATCCCGGACTTAGTGGCCACCGGTAGACCACGGGATCAGCGGAGACCGATAGTAGTTGACGCCAAGGTAATTCCAGCGCGGGGCCTGCGCCGCGAGCCTCGAGCTGAACCCTTTCCATTCGCGTGAAACCTGCGGTGTCCACGCCACCTCGGCCAACGCCGCGAGACGTGGCATCGCGAGATACTCCACGGCAGCGATGTTCCGAACGGTCTCTCCCCAAATCGGGGGTTCGATCCCGACGATATTTTGTTCGGTGACGCCTGGCATGTAGAGCGCTGGATCCCAGCTGTAAGCAGTGTTCACCTCGATCATCGCCGCCCAGGTGAGTCCGAGCTCGGTCGCCGGAGTGTATTTCATGTCGAGGTACGCCTTATCTGACGGCGACATGATCAGTTTCGAGCCGTACTGGAGCGCGGCGGTTGCCGAATCGCTCTTCCATTGCTGCACTATGGTCGTCGGCTTGATGTGCGCCTTCGCGATCTCCTCCCAGCCGATCATCAGCTTCCCGTACTTGTTGACGATCGTCTGCGCGCGCTCGACGAAGCGCGCGTACTGTTCGGGTGTGAGCCCCTCTACTTCGTCGCCGCCGATGTGAATGTAGGTGCCGGGCGTCAGCGCACTGATCTCGCGCACTACGTCGTCCAGCAATGCGTAGGTGTCCTCCTTGTCGACGCAGAAAGTGCGGTTGCACGCGACCTCCGGGTACGCCGTCGTAGCCGCGGAGCTGTGTCCGGGCATTTCTACCTCGGGGACGATCGTGATGTAGCGCGCCTGGGCGTAGCTGACCAAATGCTGGTAATCCTGCTGTGTATAGAAGCCGCCGGATCCGCCGCCGACCTGCGAAAGCGATCCGACAGCGGTCAGCTTCGGACGCGAGTTGATCTGAATTCGCCAGCCCTGATCGTCGGTCAGATGAAGGTGGAGCACATTGAGCTTGTAGAGCGCCATCAAGTCGATGTACTGCTCGACTTCCTTGACCGTGAGAAAGTGGCGCGCGGGATCGATCATGGACCCGCGCCATCCGAAGCGAGGGCGGTCAACGATGGTGACCGCCGGCATGAGCCAGCTTCGCTCCACACCAATGTCTGATTCGATATCGGCGGGCAATAGCTGTCTGATCGTCTGTACGCCGTGGAAGAGTCCAGCCGGTGTGCCGGCGACGAGCCGCACGGAATCAGCGGTCACTGTCAGCCTGTAGCCATCGTCACCGAGCGAAACGTCGCTGAGACGGATATCAACGCTGCCCGAGCCGCTACCGTTTGAAGCCGTTGATACTGGAACCGGGAAGTCGGTGGCTCGGCGGAGCTGAGCAGCGAGTGTTTCTCCGATCGCTGCCACCTCCGGATTGGCTCCAACGAGCGTGACCCGCGTCTCCTTTGTGAGTTGGAACGGCGCGCCACCCGCGAGCGACAGCGACGCCGGCAA
>DATHGO010000115.1:0-6020 GCA_035317585.1 Gemmatimonadaceae bacterium
GGAGACAAGTATCGGCTTCTTCTTCCCGCCGTGCTCGCCGACGATCCCGCCGCCGTGCCGCGACTTATTTCTCTGGCGCGCGACGAATCGCGCGCGCCGGACACGCGCCGACAAGCGATTCAATGGATCGGACTACTCGGCGACGCGAAGGTCGTCCCAATGCTCGTCGCGTTTGCAAGCGGCGGTGGAGCAGCTCCGACGGGTGACGATATCGACGAGGACGACAACGCGCCCGGGAAGAAGGGATTGGCCACCGCGGCGATGGCGGCGCTCAGCACCCTCGAGAATGGAGCCGGAGTACCGGCGCTAATCGATCTCGCGCGCACCGGCGCCTCTGGAACTCGAGCGTCCGCTGTGTTCTGGCTCGGTCAGAGCGGAGATCCACGCGCATTCGCGGCCTTGCACGGTGTGATCGAGAATGGAAAGGAGGACGAGCGCATTCGTGCGCGCGCGATCTTCTCACTCGCCAACGGCGACGATACACCAGAGACTGAATACGCGTATCTGCGTGGAATCTACCCGCGCCTCACAAGCGACAAATTGAAGGAAACGATCTTCCAGGGGATGAGCGAGAAGAGGTCCGCCGGCTCGTCCTGGCTCATCGAGCGCGCGCGCGACAACGGCGAGCCGCTAAGGATGCGGAAGAGCGCTCTCTTCTGGGCGGGGCAGAGCGACCAGACGCCAACGAAGGATCTCGCCGCATTCTATCGCGGCACCTCGGATTCGGAATTGCGTGAGCATGCGATCTTCGTGCTGTCGCAGCGGAACGACGAGGCAGCCCTCAACGAACTGATGCGAATCGCGCGTGAGGACAGCGATAAGCACATGCGGGCGCGCGCACTGTTCTGGCTCGGACAGAAGGACGATCCGCGTGTGACGAAGCTGATTGGGGATCGCGTGTTGAAGTGAGCCGTGGAACGTCGTCAGATCGGCGACATGTTCTCCAATATCGCGTCAAACCAGGGCGTACGGCGAATCGAGTCGAGATCGGAATCGGTCACCATCGATTCCATGTGTCCAAAGCCATTTCTGACCGCGCGCTCGAGATAACCAAGGGCTTCTTCTCGTTTGCCAATCAGCGCGTGGAGGCAGGCCACGTTGAACAGCACCAACGGGTCATCGGGCTCGATGGTGAGCGATTTCGCCGCGAACTCGAGCGCCAGGGGAATCTTTCCCAGCTTCGCGAGTGTCGTCGCGCCGAGGTTGTAGGCGCGTGCGTCATCCGGGTTCAAGTCGAGGCGCTGCTCGATCAGTTTTAGTGCGCGCCGCCGCGCGGCGGTTGCTTCCGCCAACATTCCGAGGCTTGCATACGCGCCTCCCAGAAAGGCGGGAGCCTGAAAGTCCTCCGGCCGCAGCTGCGAGGCGCGCTCCAGCAGCTTCGCTGCCGCGGCGTAACGGCCCTGAAATTTCTGGGCGCGTCCGTAGAAGTAGAATGCGTCGAACAGCTTCGGGTCGAGCCTGATCGCCGCTTCGAATTCGCGCTCGGCTTCATCGGCGCGGTCCGCGAGCCGCAGCGCGATCGCGCGGGCCAGGTGCGCCTCGGCAAGGTCGGGGGCGAGCTCGAGCGCTTTCAGACTGGCGACATCCGCCTGAACGGAGTTGACGGCCCGCATGTCGAAATAGGTGTAAAGAACCGAAGCGGCGACGGCGATCGCGGCGTAAGCGAGAGCATAGCCCGAGTCGATCTCTATCGCCTTCTCGAACATCTGTATCGAGTATTCGAGACTCTTGCGACGGTGCTGGTGAAAGAACTTGCGTCCGCGCAGATAATAGTCGTAGGCGTTGACGTCGATCGTGCGAACTCTTCCCATCGCGAGCTTCTCGCCCTCACTCAGAATCACCCGCAGCGACTTGACGATCGCCTGCGAGATATCCTTCTGGATCGCGAAGATGTCCTCCATCTCGCGGTCGTATTGCTCGGCCCAGAGGTGATAGCCGTCGGCGACATTTATGAGCTGCGCGGTTATGCGGAGCTTGTTGCCGAGCTTTTTCAGGCTACCCTCGAGCACCGTCGAGACCTTCAGCTTGCGTCCAATCTCGCCGATCCCTTCGTTCTTCCCCTTGAACGCGAACGAGGAGGTCCGCGACGCGACCCTGAGGGACTGAACTTTCGTCAGGGCGTTGATGATCTCCTCCGCGATCCCGTCGGCGAAGTACTCGTTGTCTGCGTCCGCGCTCATGTTCGTGAACGGCAGCACCGCGACAGACTTGGCCGCGGACACGGTTGGGCGCGGAGTCGTGTGTATCACGATCTGACTCGCAACGGCGCCGGCGCCGATCGCTCGCGCAAACAGGGCAATGTTCCCATACCGCGCGTCTGGATCCGGAGACATGGCCTTCGTCAGCGCCGCCTCGACGGATTCTGGCACGTCCTCGCGCAGCTTCCGAATGGGTGTGGGCGTTTCGTTGAACCGCTTCGCAAAGGCCTCGACTTCCGTGTTGCCACTGAATGGTCGCTCGCCCGCCAGCATCTCGTAAAGGACAACGGCCAGGCTGTACTGGTCGGCGCGTCCGTCCACTTGTCCAGCGCCGGCCGCTTGCTCGGGGCTGACGTACGCCGGCGTCCCGAACAAAGCGCCACTCATAGTGATGCTGCGCTCGCCGGAGTCGAGTACGCTCTTCGCGATGCCAAAATCCATGACCATCGCTTCGCCTTCATACATCATCACGTTCTCGGGCTTCACGTCGCGATGGATGACGTTCTGCCGATGCGCGTAGTCGAGCGCCGAAGCTATCGAGAAGGTGTGATGAATCGCCTCGTCGATGGGGATCTGGTTTTCTCTCTCCAGACGCTCTCGCAGCGACTCGCCCTCGACGTAGGGCATCACATAGTAGAGGAATCCCTCGACCTCTCCCGAATCGAAGAGCGGAAGGATGTGCGGGTGATTAAGTCGTGCCACCACCTTGATCTCTCGGAGAAAGCGCTCTGAGCCGAGTGACTCGGCGAGGCCGGGGTGAAGAACCTTGAGCGCTACGACCCGCTCATGCTTCGTGTCCTGAGCGAGACAGACCGTCGCCATCCCGCCGCGACCGAGCTCGCGGTCGATCGTGTAGGCAGGAGCCAGCAGCTCCCGGATGCGCCGGATAGGCAGAGACAAGCGAAGACCCCGCGTGGTGAAGCGGTGGGTCGGGAAGGACTATTCAAGTTGAGGCTGGCGGAGAGGGTGGTCAAGCATGGGCGTCCTCTTCGTGAAGCTAGTCCCAACCCTTTTCCTGCTGGTGCTGTCGGATAGTGTCGACACTCCATCAGAGGAATCATGAAAGCCAGGCATCTAGCATCGGTCGTTGCCGCTTTGACCCTCCTTTTCGTGGCCGCTGGGCGCATCTCCTCGCAAACCCTCGGCTCAACGGCGGATCCTCAGACGAAGACAAAGGCGATCGTTGCTTCGTTCAACAAGTTCAAGCACCTAAGCAAGGAGAAGCACGGCATTAAGAAGGAGAAGTACCTAAAGGTCGAGAGCAATCCCGTCGTCAAGGCGAACCCTGAGGATTACTCGGGCACCTACGAGATTCCTGACCTGGGATTCGCAATGCACCTGCGTGTCGATCACAGCGGACAAGTGGAAGGAGACGGTTACGAGCCGCTCACGCCGGATCCCGCAGTGCGACGCACCTTCACGCTAAAGAATGGGAAAATCGAAGGAGCGCTTCTGACCGCAACGAAAGTCTATGCTGGCGGATACACGGAAAAGCTCGAAGGCGTATTCATTGAGAAAACAACGTTCGAGAGTCCAACAGACAAAGGCTTCAGTAGGTTCGGGCTCGGTACGCTGGGCAGGCCAATTGAAGTCTCGGGCCTGACGCTCGATAAGTTCTTCTACGAGCTGAAATCGCAGTAGCACGCCAGGCTACCGCCGATTTCGAAACGCTCTCGCTTCAACGCGATGTCGGCAGCGCGAGAGAACCGATCACGAACGTGTCGAGAAATAGTCGAGCCCACGGTGAAGTCTCGAGCTTGCCCTGGCCAAGCGGGTACGCGGCCGACAATGCATCCGTGTTGGCGAGCACCACGAAGGTGAGTCCGCGATCGGGAACCTTGATGATGAGAGAGGAATTCGCAACCCACAGGCCGTAGTGCCAGATGATCCGCACGCCTTTGTAGTCGGTTGAAAACCATCCGAGGCCGTAGGGAAATGTCTGGCCGCTCGGGCTCACGACGGGAGTGTATGCAAGCGCCTTCGTTGCAGGTTGCAACAGCGCGTCGCGATCCATCGCCATGGAAAATGAAGCGATGTCGAGCGCGGACGCGGTCAGACCCGCGGCGGCGCCGAAATAAGTCGGGTACGCGGTGAGATTGTACTTGCCACCTGAATAGGTATATCCGCGAGCCATGTTGCCTTCGAACGTCGCTTTGTCGAGGCCGCTCACCGCGAACGACGTCGATTGCGGGTTGGGTGCGGTACGGTTCAGTCCGATGGGCGTGAGTATCCTTTCCTGGAGCGCCGCGCCGAGCGGTTTTCCCGCTCCCTGGGCAATTACCGCATCGAGAAGCCCGAAGCGATCGCCATTGTAGCTGTAGCTCGTTCCGGGTACGCCTTCCGAAGTGTGGCTCAGAAGATGTCGCACGCGAATCACGGTTCCCGCCGGACCGACAAGGTTGATTCCGTACATCGACACCGGATCGTCCAGCGACACCTTGCCTTCCTCGACGAGCTGCAACACCACGGTTGCGGCGAACGGCTTGGTGAGAGAGGCGAGGTGATACACCGTTGTGTCGGCAGCGGGACGTTGAGCCGCGAGATCTGACAGCCCATACGCCTTGGCCCAAACTATTTGCTGGCCGTTCGAAATGACCGCGGTTATCGCTGGAATGTGAGAGCCCGCGCGCAGGTCCTCGAGGCGTTGCTCAAACTCGGGAATGGAGGCAGCGGGTGCCGAGAGTATTTGGTCGCTTCCACAACTGGTCGCCGACGCCACCATCCACATTGCAAACAAGGGGAAAAACACTGTTTGCAGCCGCCACACGACGCGCTTCAGGAAACCACAGTCACATTATCCATACTCTGTTGGTAGCGGCCCGTGGAGAATGATGCAATGACGATTACGGTAGCTCGGGCCATCCATCCAACGCGACAAGAGTTGGGCGCCCACCGAGTGCATCGGCGCTCACTTTGTCGGCCTGGAAATCGAGACTGAAACCGGTCGGGAGGTCTCCCGGCTTGCGTCGGGATTGCTTCATCTGCAAGCTGCGTACGGCGGGGTACTGGTCTACGTTCAGATTGTAGGCTCCCCAGTAATGAGTGAATCGCAGCGATCGATAGAGTTGCAATGGAGTGAGGCCAGCGTGATAGCCGACGTATAGTCCCGGCACGTACCCGGCGGCGCTGACGGCCGCGTGCCATCGATTGCAGTAGTCGATTGTCGCCTGTGCCGGCGTTCCAACCGTGACGCCTTCGAGGTCGCACCAGATCGTTACTCCCCACGGCAGCCCGAGCTTTTCTGCCTCCGTCGCAGCCACCGCGCCGTTGCGGCTTCCTTTGACGGCAGTGGGTTGCCACGACGATTCGGACTGGACGTATTGAACGGCCATGATGCCGAGTCCGGCGTTGAGGAGCGACTTCGCTTCGGTGGCGCTGAGAGCAGACGCGTGTGGTTTGTCTCTCCGGACATACCGGACGCAGAATCGGAATCCTTTTTTGCGGAGAGCCACAGCCGCGCTCGCACTGACAGTCTCGGCCGTGTCAACGCCGCGCACGCCATCGGGCGCCGTAAATACGTGGCCCGGTAGGCTCATGAAACGCGGGGGGAAAAGCGCAGCCGTTTTCTCATGCCTGAAGAATACGTGGCGGCATCGTTACGCCAAGCAGACAACGCGAGCCTCGTCGGCCACAAGAGCTGGTTCGGTCCGCGTATACGTCACTTGACGTATTACAGCACGCACCAGAACCAGGACATTGATACCTTCATGTGGCAAAGATTTCCCGACCCCACGCTCGTCCTGCACGGAGGTTAGACCAATGAGGGCAAGGTCTTTCGCACCACGGATACCTGCCGCGTCGACGGCCCTTCTGATTCTTGCC